>JBGPAN010000288.1:0-5554 GCA_041480785.1 Bacteroidota bacterium
ATGAGGAGAATGACCAACAAAAACTGCAACTGGGAGAACATGGAGAGCCTGATGCCGCGCGTCTCGAACCATGAAAACAGCTCCACCTGTGAGCGTTCATAGATGAACGACCCGTTGACAACGAAGCCTGCGATCAAACCGAACACCTTCAACGGAAACGCCCCTTTCTTTTCAGCAAGTCCGTAGAACTCGAAGAGAGCGACACCCGAGAACAGTGCGATGAGGCAGAAGAAGAAATACCCACCCAGCATCGACATCCAGACAATCACCGCAATGGCAGGAACCGCCACCGCGACGCGTTTTGGTAACGAGCTATACTTCGATGAGTCCACGGAAACTCCGTCAGGAAAAAGTTCTGTGTGCGTTCTTTGAGGTGTATCCTGGCCGATCGCCAGGAATTCACCCTTCCCTCTTATGTTCCCTGACCGTTGTTCGTCTGAATATCGCCGGTCAGTCGTAAATATGACGAAAACGAAACTACGAACAACATCAGGAACAAGACCATCTGTGCCAGCAATGAAGCCGTGTTGATATCGGTTCCTTTCGTTGCCCCGATCACCATTTTGTCGTCTACCTGAAAGTACGTAACCACGACGGCGAGGGCATTATTGAGAAAATGCACGGTCATCGCGATGATCATGCTTCTCGAGCGCATCCGAAGAATTCCAAAGAAGCAGCCAAGGATGATCAATGGCACTATCTGAAACGGGTTGAAGTGAAAGAGACCAAAGATGATGCCGGTCCAGATTGCTGCCCGGAGAGGTACGAGCCTCCGTTCGAAGCAATTCTGAATCAGTCCCCGAAAGAGCAACTCCTCGACGATTGCAGGCGTGACAGCCACAACGAGCACCACAAAGAGAAGCTCCGGAATGTCCTTTGCTGAGACAAGAATCCGGAACATCTCTTCGAGCATTTGCCTGGCCGGTGCGACGTACTTTTCAAGTTCACGCGGCAACGGGATGCGATCCTGGAAGAAGAGATAGATTTGCATAGCCTCCTGAAGGAAGAGGAGACTGAGGACAGCGAATACTGTTTCGCCAACGTTCGGCTTCCGCCAGGGGAACACTCTTGATAGCTTCGTATCGAGCAGTCGCGCGAATATGAGCGCCGGGAAAAGAAGAAACAGGATCTGCCCCCCCATCGTGAAGATCCTGTGCACGGTGACAGTGTCGGCTGTCACTTTCGCCCCAACGAACAATAGGGTCAGGAGTCCCCCGACAATCTGGTAGAGAAGGAAGACGACGACCAGACTCACACAGGCAAAAATGATCGGAGAGATGCGGTACCGTTCAACAAACGAAAGGTGAACAGGGGATGTTGCATCAGCCGATATAGTAGTCTGGGGAGCTTCGTTCACAGAGAACTAACCTTTGGAGATCTGTAGCTTGATCATAGCCGAGAGGAGAGGAATCATGATTTCGTGGTGCCCCGTAAACGAGTAGCCTTTTCCGTGTTGTTGCGTCGGCCGCTCAACGACATTGACCTGGGGCCTGTACTGGCGAATCATATCGAAATTGGCTGTGGAGAATCCCTGCGCCCTATGCCCAAGGTTTCTCGCCACGGTCAATGCCTTCAAGAACACTTCCGGAAGGATCACTGCCGAACCAACGTTCAGGACGACCCCACCGCCGTTGAGATCTTTGATGCTGTTTGCCAGAATCTTGAAATCGCGGAAGCTCATTTCCCCTGTTGCCCCACCATCCATGGTCGGCTGCTGGTGGATGATGTCCGTTCCAATCGCCGCATGTACCGTGACGGGAACGTCGCACTCGTAGCAAGCAGCAAGAATACTGACGGATCGATAGCGAGCCTTTGAAGCTATGATCTTCTTCGCCAGCGCCTCACCGTAACCATCGGTCGTCTCTCTGCAAGCTCTCACAAGTTCAAGATTGATGAATTCTCCGGTCTCCTTTGACATGCCAAACCGACCGTCCATGATGTTCACAGCAACATCTTCCGACGTTTGGCCCCAGATCGCTGTTTCGACATCGTGAATCGAGGCCGCACTGTTCATCGCCACGTGCGTGATGATTCCACGTCGGACCATATCGATGATCAACGGGGACAAACCAACTTTGACAACGTGCGCTCCCATCATGAGAATGAGCGGCTTCTTCTTCCTGCGTGATCGCTCGATGTCTCCCACAAGCTCTCTCAATTCGTTAGCTGCAAGGATTCGCGGCAGCGAATCGACAAACTCGGATACCCGCGCCTTCTTTGGATCAATCGCACGACCAAAGTCCTTCGGGGTAACCTTGCTTTTTCGATTCCGGATGGAGATCGTTTTGATCCCCGCGAGTTTCATTTGCTTGAATTTTGACATAGGATGCTATCGCACCTTCGCTCTGATTGGGCCGTTGATACCTGAATACTCACGAAGCTCAGATTCAATAGAGCCGATGACAACTTTCGTGCTCACTTTTACAGGGATCTTGCGTTCGTCATCGGTCAGCCAAATGAGAACCCGACCTTCGCTTTTGAAGAGCCCGCCTTCTCTCATCAGGGGCTCCACGATGATGCAGTCAAACGTACCTGCGTCCACCTCAATCCTCTGGCGTCCGAGGAACTTCACAGACAACACGTACGTCGTATCTCTGAAGAAATTCTGGAGCACGTACTTCTCACCGACGCGTGATTTGGAATAGTCCAATGTCCGTACGAAGTAGAATGCCGATACGGCATCATGGACGTACGGAGGTATCGGATATTGTTTGGTGCCCGTATACGCCACGTTGTTAATCTGATCGAACCATGCTTCAAAATCCCTGCTGAAAGAGCCTTCCCGCACCCGCTGAGTGAAGTGCCAGGGGAACATTCCCTTTGCATCGAGGAATGTCTCATAGCGGTCGTCCACCTTGTAGATCCAAGAAAACGTTTTGGTGGAATTTACCGTGAACAATACCTGATACGATGGCCGGCCGAAGAGCGTATCTACCCTGGGCACGGACATGACAGCCTCGCCAGCAGTGATGAAGCTATAGCCCACGTCGAACACCAGTCGCTCCCCTTCTCCGAACGCAACCTGAGGAACTTCGCGCAGAGAGGTATTTGCCTCGTAGATGTGCTCCTTCGAGAGTGCCCGGATTGCAAGCGTATCCTGGGCTCGCAAACTCTGAACGGCGCTCAATGACAGGAATAGAACAGCAATGTGGAATGACCCGGTTCTCTTCACGATTTGTTTTGCGTCTCCTCTTCCGATAGAAACTTCAGCGCCGCTTGCAGAACCTGATCGACTGTTATCTGATCCATGCAATCGTTCCCTTGACACGTTCTCCCTTTGCAGCGTTCACACAGAGCATCGTCCGCCGTGAACACCTTCTTTTTCTCCGTCAGTGGTCCCCATCGACGCGGGCTGCACTCCTGAATCGGCGGGTAGAAAGCAATCACCGGCGTACCCACAACAGCAGCAATATGCAACGGACCTGTCGAATTCGAAACAAAAAGCCGGGCCGAACCGATGAATGAAGCCAGTTCCTTCAACGACAGCCGGCCCACAGACGCTATTGCACTTCCGTTTGATTTCCTCACGACTTCCTCAACGAGCAACTTGTCCGACGAGCTCCCAGTCACCACAACCGAGTAACCACTGTTCTTCAGCGCTCCTGCAAGGTCACCGAAATTTCGAGCACTCCAGTCTCTGGCAGAACCGCCGCTTCCGGGATGAAGAATGACAAACTTTTCACTCACTCCAATCCCAAGTCGCTTGATCTCTTGGACTGCAGCATTCACCGCAGTCGCTGGCACCGGCAGAACGATCGACGGAATGCTTCGGATGTCACATCCAATCGCCCGCAGAAGAGAGAGATTGTACTCTGCTTCATGTCTCTCGGCCGTTCTCCGATGTTCGAACACCTTCCTGTTGAATAGGAACGAATACCATCGATAGCCCGTTCCCACTCGAATCGGGATGCCCGCGAGGAACATCGACAGGGCAAGTCTGAGCGTCGGATGAACAACGAATACCAGATCAAATCGACGTTTCCGCAGTTCAGACAGAAGCATGAAGAACGCCTTCGGTTCACCGCCGTCATCGTATGCCAGGATGCTCTCCAGACCGGCAAACCCATCCACGAGTTCCTGCGTATACGAGCGTAGCAACATCGAGATCTTGCGCCCGGGAAACTTCGCATTGAATGCGTGGACCATCGGCAACGTCAGGACGACATCGCCGATCCTATCGGTCCGCACAACGAGCACATTCTCGAATTCGCGAGCTTTCACTTCACCAGATCAATTCTTGCAACATCAGGAAAAGAACACTTTCGCAACATCCAGGAGAAGAGAGGGCTGATTCCAAAGCGCAGTCCGGAAGATTCCGCCGACCGTCCGCTTTTCTTCGGGTAACCTCAGACCGTCCTCACAGATCTTATTCAGCGTTTCGTCCGAGAGAGCTGAGATTGCCTCTTTGATTCTATAGAACACTTCGTGCCGCCCACCTAATCGCTTGTGCCAGCGAGTTGCGTACTCCTTCAAATGTGCGATGTCGCTCTTCGCGACCGTTTCGGCGATCACTTGTCCGGCAATCATCCCTCCGATCATCCCACTGATGATCCCACCGCCGCTTGTCGGATTCACTTGGTGTGCTGCATCGCCGACAAGGACAAGATTGTTCTTTACTATCTCAGCGCACGTCTTGGCACAGGGAACACCGCCGGCGATTCTTGTGAGAATTCCGGCTTTCGGATACTTCTTCTGAACGAATTCTTCCAGATATCGGACAGCGGACTTCTCCTTCGCCTGGTCAACGCTGATCCCCATGCCCACATTGGCACTGTCCTTTCCCTTCGGAAACACCCACACATAACCACCGGGCGCAACACTCTCACCAAAGTAGAACTCAAGAATTCCTTGCTCGACCTCGATTCCGCTCAACGTGAGCTGTGCGCAGCTCTCCATGTCGTGGATGCTGGTCGTCGTATCGATTCCACCCCACTTGCCAACGCGGCTTTCGACTCCATCGGCTCCTACGACGATTTTGGATCGTATCTCGACTTTCTCATCCTTCAACACGGCCCGAACACCAACGATTTCTTCTCCTTCCCTGAGAAGATCGTAGACATACGCCTTCGTGACCACTTCCGCTCCCTCGCGAACCGCCAGTTTCGCCAACTCGTAGTCAAAGATTCGACGCTCGAGCACATAGGCCTTGCCGTCGAGACGCGGGACGATCGAGTTGCCGTTCGGGGAGACAATTCTGAACCTGGACACTGTCGCAGCAATCCAACGGGGATCTGGCTCGATGAATTGGACAACTCCCTCGTGGCTCACCGCCTCGCCGCACCTCACCGGATATCCGACGTCACGGTCTTTTTCCAGGACAAGGACGGATGCCCCTCCGGAGGCCGCAAATCGCGCAGCAGTCGATCCAGCGGGTCCGGCTCCAACCACGATCACGTCGTAACGCTCTTTCATTTCGACAGTCGATCCTCTTTACGATACCTGTCTAGCCAGTGATTCTGTAGGTCAGACATTTGGCGAAGCCATCCCCTCGGGACCTGTCTGACCGAATTGAGACTACGCGGAGATTCTCTCAAAACCCGACTCGGGGTGTCAG
>JBGPAN010000289.1:0-5533 GCA_041480785.1 Bacteroidota bacterium
AGCGGTGACGAAATCGGGACGCAAGACAATTTCGCCGGGTGTCAAATATCGTGTGTCAGGCATGGATGCGTTTCAGCCGGGATCGAAAGGGAAGGTTCTTAGCAACCTACTTCGCATCACGAGCGTGCGTGCAATGGAGGAGGCGGAACTTGCCGCTGCGATTGAAGCCGAACACGCGCTGATGGGGCTCTATGGTCAACACCACACCTTCACCCGCGGAGACATCGATCGCATCCACCGGCTCTTTCTCGGGAAGATCTACGCGTGGGCCGGAACAACGCGGGATGTCAATATATCCAAGGGGGGCTTCACATTTGCGGCAGCGAAGGTGATCCCTCAGCTGATGAACGGTCTGGAAAGGAACGTTCTCGCGAAACACACCCCTTGCAATGGAGCAACGATCGAAGAAATCGCGGAGCACATCGCTGTCGTTCATGTCGAGTTGCTTCTCATCCATCCCTACAGGGAAGGCAACGGCCGAACGGCCCGGTTGCTGGCGACGATGATGGCGTACCAGGCGGGGATGCCGGGGATCGATTTCGGATTTATTGGAAGTCGTGGAAAAGAGTTTGACGGTTATGTTGGTGCGGTGCAGGCGGGGCTGGACGACAACTACGCACCGATGACGGCAATCGTGTTGAGAGCGCTCAAGCGCGCTTTGAAGATGAGCCGTTCGCGCGTGCGATGACGGCGACGGCGCGCTTCTTGGCGTCCTTGACTCCTTCAATGCGGGCAGAAGTCGCAGCGTGTTCCAAAACCAATTCCTCGCGCGTCTTCTTGTCTCGAAGGTATTTGTTCGTATACAGGAGAGGTTTGTTGTTCATAACTGTATTAAATATAGATGTTTTCAGATAGAATCTCAAGTCTAAAAGAAGCATAAGAGGCTCAAAACAAGCACATTGCGACAGGTTTGCGAAGTGTTCACGTGACATGGCCGAACCAAATTGACCCCGCTACACAACAGCGGGGTGTCCCGCCTCTAAGGATTCCGCTCACGAGCGGGATTCCCGCCTGCCGTGGTAGCGCAACCGTGGCGGGCAGGCATAGAGCGGAACAAAAAACGCGCAATCGGCAATCGAAAATCGGAAATATTTCATGTTCCCCTCGCCGAAATCCGGAATGACAGGTGCGACCTCTCCATCTCTCGCTACAAGCAAATCGAGCACAAGGAAATTGAGTACGAGAAACCTGGCGTCATCATGAAAAAGGTGATGCGACTGGAGAAAGAGATAGAGAACGATATTGAAGCCATCAAGGCTATGATCCGATAGTGTCAATCCTTGAGCGGACGCAGCGGAGTGCGTCTCTCCGAATCGTGTCTTGCAGAAGTACACGCGTCACGGCTGAAGCCGTTGCTCTTTTTGTTGGCTTAGCCCCCACCATGAATGGTGGGGTAAGCGCTGGGTGAGGCTTAGGTGTTTGCGAAGTCGATCATCGAGCGGACGCAACAGAGTGCGTTCCTCCGGTTCGTTTCCCCCTCAGGACGAGCGTAGACGGAGGGACACGTTCTACCTGCCCGCCGTAGCCCAGAAAGGCGGAGACGGGTCGTGTCCGCGAACGGGCGGATGTGTAGCGGCACGTCCCTCCATCCTATTTCGAAATTGTCTTGGATAACACATCTAAAAGTGGATTCAGATTCCGGAAGATATGCTCAACATGAAGGCAGTGGTTCATTAGTCATGGCAAAGAAGAAAAACACACCCAACAGTCTTGTCATATCCGGCGAATACGGCGGTCTGCTCTTGTCGGTCAGTGAGCTGCTTGAGCAGGCACGTCGAACAAGTGCACGAGCTGTCAATGCCATACTCACCGCCACGTACTGGGAAATTGGAGCACGGATCGTTGAGTATGAGCAACGAGGAAGGAACCGGGCGAATTATGGCGAAGGGCTTCTCGAGAAATTGTCGAAGGACCTGACTTCAAGGTTTGGCCGCGGTTTTTCCGTGGATAACCTTGAATCCATGCGGCTGTTCTATCTTTCATTTCCGCGATTTGAGAAATCCGAGACACTGTCTCGGATTTCTGCGAAAGACAATTCCGTGACGCCGTCTCGGAAATTGGATGACAATAGGTTCCTTCTGCCATGGTCTCACTATGTTCTGCTGGTGCGTCGTGTGGCTTCGGCAGAAGCCCGAGCCTTCTACGAATCCGAAGCCGTTCGCGGCGGATGGTCCGTGCGGCAGCTCGATCGGCAGGTGCGACGCAGTTCTACGAGCGGACGGCGCTTTCGAAGAACAAAGAAGCAATGCTGAAGAAAGGACAGAAACCCCAGGCCGGCGAAACCCTCACTCCTGAACAGGAGATCAAAGACCCATACGTCCTGGAGTTCCTCGGACTCAGGGATGAGTACTCAGAAAGCGACCTTGAAGAAGCATTGATACTTCACCTGGAGCGGTTCCTGATGGAGCTTGGCGGCGACTTCGCATTCATCGGAAGACAGAAGCGGCTCAGAATTGGAAGCGAATGGTACCGGGTCGATTTGCTCTTTTTCCATCGCAAGCTGAAGTGCCTCGTCGTTATCGATCTCAAGGTCGGCAAGTTCACGCATGCGGACGCCGGACAGATGCATCTCTACCTCAACTACGCCCGGGAGCATTGGGTTAACGACGGTGAGAATCCTCCGGTGGGACTGATTCTGTGCGCTGAGAAGGACTCTGCGGTTGCAAAGTACGCTCTGGAAGGTCTGCCCAACAAAGTCCTTGCAGCAGAATATAAACTGGCGTTGCCGGATGTGAAACGATTGGTGAAAGAGCTTGAGGAGACGAGGAAGAAGCTTCTCAGCGGGAGGGCCACATGAAAAGAGTGGCGGTGGTGGAGACGGAGATTTCGAACAACATCAATGAGATTTCAGGAATGTTGCGATGAACGACTTCCACCAATCAAGAATTGGCGAGGAATTTCAAGTCGAAACAGGGGCGACTCCGTCGACTGCCGTTTCTGAATATTGGCAAGATGGAAACATAAAATGGATCACCCCACTCGACTTAGGAAAACTCAGTTCGACATTTATTTCCCGAACATCACGGAACATCACACAAAAAGGACTGGACAACTCTTCAGCGACTCTCGTGCCCGGAGGCTCCATAATTATCTCGACTCGGGCTCCGATTGGATACCTTGCTGTGTTGACGGAGCCGATGGCATTTAACCAGGGCTGCAAAGCTCTTGTGGCAAAGAAGGGCAAACCATTTCAACCACTGTATATCTATTATCAGCTGCAAACCAAAGTGCAAGAGATGAACCAGCTGGGCAGTGGTTCGACATTCAAAGAAATCTCCAAAGAGAAACTTGAGAGCATAAAACTTCAAATCCCTCCTCTTCCCATCCAAAAACAAATTGCCGCCATCCTTGAGAAAGCCGACGTCGCGCGCGAGAAACGCCGCCAGGCGAACGAACGCACCGAGCAGTTCCTCCAGTCGGCGTTTAAGGAGATGTTTGGGGATCCGGCAACGAATCCAAGAGGGTGGGAAAAGAAACCGTTTGGACGCTGCATTGACAGTATTCGATACGCAACGGGTTCCCCGCCGCCTTACGTTGACGATGGGATTGCATTCATCCGAGCGACAAATGTCAAAGGTGGAACGATAGTAACAAACGATTTGAGATATATTGCTTGCGGGGATGCTTTGAAGATTGCCAAGTGTGAGGTGGGAGCTGGTGACCTGATATTGGTCAGAAGCGGAGTTAACGCTGGAGACTGCGCCATTATTCCGCCCGAGTTCGATGGAGCCTATGCTGCATACGATCTCATTATTGAGCTGCCCAAGCCGTCAGCAGTATTCTATAACCATCTGATCAATTCATCATTCGGGAAAGCGATTATTGAACCATTGAAACGAAGAGCGGGTCAGCCTCACCTGAATGCAGATCAAATCAAATCGCTTGAATTGCCCGCACCTCCACGCGCTAAGCTGCAAGAGTTTGCCGTCTTAGTCGAGAAGGTCGGGTTGTTGCGGGCTAAGCAGAAGGAATCGGAGAAGGAGCTGGAGAATCTGTTTAACAGCCTTATGCAAAGAGCTTTCAAGGGGGAGCTGGTGTGAACAATCGCCTGATCCTTCGACCCTTCGAGAGTCCTCAGGATCGAACCCTGAGCGCCGCCTTGAGCGATGCCCCGAGCATGTCGAGGGGCCTGTCGAAGAGCAAAGACGAAGGGTTCGACTCGTCCCGTCAAAGGAGACGGGACTGGATAAAGGCGTCCTTCAGCCGAGTCTAAGCTGAGGAGAAGGACGCCTTTTGCAGGAAGAAGGACGCCTTCTGCCAAGCTGACGGGACTCGCTCAGGACAAGAGCCGACATTTAGAGGAGAGCTAATCGGGAATGGCTGACACCAAAGCGCAGAATGAAGCTGAAAAATGGATACGGGAAGAATACTTGCCGAAGAAGTATGGGCAATCCTTTCGGCAGAAGAATCTGGACCTTCAAAGCAGAACTCAATCCAAATTTGATGCCGTCTCTGATGACGGTGAGATTGTCGCAGTAATATGCACCAGCGCCGGTTTTACTTCGAACGGCAAAGTAGCCACTGATAAATTGATGAAGGTCAGGTCCGACGCGTTGCGGTTTCTCATGCTTGAAGGCAGACCGCAAAAACGCCTGATGATATTTACCGATCAATCGATGATCGACCTTGTGAAAGACGAAAGGAAACAAGGCCGTTTCCCATCAGAGCTTGAGATCCTGAAAGTAAAGCTGCCGCCTGATCTTGCTGCAAAGGTTGCAGAGTCCCAGAGAATAGCATCGGAAGAGGTCTCACCGAAAAAATAGCGTATCCAAGGAGCAAACGATGGCAAAGAAAAAGGATCGCGGTCTCGTCAAAGGAAATCTGGAGAGAATATCAAGCAAGGTCTTCGATTTCTATCACGACGAGATTACCGAGCTCTTCGGACGCCAACACGGCGTTTACGCTCTCTATAAGAAAGATCGTCTCTACTATGTCGGTCTGGCAAAGAACTTGAAAGGGCGCGTCAAGCACCACCTTAGGGATCGGCACGCGAAGAAATGGGATTCTTTCAGCCTGTACTTGATCCGCAACGTCAATTATCTGAGGGAACTTGAATCTTTGCTTGTTCACATCTCTGAGCCAAAGGGAAATATTGCGCGTGGTCGTTTTGCTCGCTCTGAAAACCTCCTCAAGGTTTTGGATACGATGATGGAACAGAGAGATCGCAATCGACGCGAAGAGATGTTGGCTGGAAGCAACAGACGCAGGGTATCGCAGAAGATGAGACATCGGAGGAAGATTTCTCCAGGCAAAAGCAAGAAACCAGTGCTTCAAGGCATGTTTCCCAAAGGAACGGAGCTCCGCAGGGAATACTTGGGCAAAACCTACAAAGCCAGGATCGATGCTGAGGGGCGAGTTCGCTACAAGGGAAAAGTTTTCAATTCACCATCAGTTGCGGCGTGGGCGGTCACTGACCGTCCAACCAACGGTTGGGGTTTCTGGAGTTTCAAGGACAAAGATGGGATATGGAAGAAACTGGATGTACTGAGGACAAGGTGAGATGCAACTTTAGCTTGAACTTGTTCTTCGGTCC
>JBGPAN010000290.1:0-5529 GCA_041480785.1 Bacteroidota bacterium
GAGAGCCAATGCCACGAGGTATCGGGATTTGGCTTGTCTACAGTCGGGATGCGGAGAATAGGCTTGCCTTGGTATTCCCCGATGGTGGGTCCTACTTCTTTTTGTTCTTCTTCCATTGTTGTCTTTCGTAAGTATTAATCGCGCCTGATTGTTGGCGGTTTTTCTTTCAATTCCCCTCCAACTGGAGGTTCATGATTATGCTTCTTTGATATTCCCGCTATTGAACTGAACCAGTTTCTTCCAATCGATCCGCCCGTCATGCGATCACTTTTCCGACTGGCCTCCAAAGAAGATCGTGAAGAATTCTTTGTCGTAGATTACGTAAAGGTGGACGGAGCAAATGACGGAAGATGACTTTCTCGATTCTGTTAGCTACATTGCTCTAGCCAAAGCAATTGTATGAAAATACGGTGCATGGACTCATGGAAAAATGATTCAGATTGACAAGATCCAGGCTGTCTGAATCGACGTGAAGTCACCGACATACTCGGACAAGCGCAAACGATTCTATGGCGGAATTTATCTACATCGATAGGTCCATAGGTTTCAGCAGAAATCATCAAACCTCAGCCTGTCTTCAAGCCTTCTTAAGTAGTTTCTCTTGATCATTGACGACAGCGTCACCGAAACTGAAAGACAATTTATAGATTGATGAGGACATATGCCAAGCTACGAGAGTAGAGTCTTTAAGCAACTTTCCTTGCCACGCCGAGCAGAAGTTATTCGCGTACTCCTCAAGGCCTTTTTGAAACATGGGGGTTTTGTAAAGGAATTTGGAGCACAGAACCAAGAATTTGTTGACGAACTTGCTGATACGCTTGGTCTTTCGCAAACACAACGATCATTTCGTATGCAAACTGTGGTCCGAAAAGAGGGCCGGCTCAAAACGTTTCCTGCTTGGCATCGGTTACTTTTCAGAGCGGCAAATGCGGCAGCCAAGGAGAGGCTGCTCATTCATCCAGCAGAGACTCTGAAGCTAGCTGGCAAGCGCGAGTGGATGTTGACTGAAAAAGGAATTGACAAAGCCCTATCGCTCACTGGAATCCCGATCTCCTCGAAACAAGAACTGCCCGTAATCACCTATGAGGTTCAAAAAGCGGCAGACGTGCTTCAGAAAGCTCAACGCAGAGACGGGTATGACCCTGTTGACCCAGCGAAGAAAACTGGAAAGATCACCACTCAGTCCCTTCTTCGCACAAGAGGATTCAGACAAGCCATCGTGCAGGCTTATGATCACAGATGTTCTGTGTGCGGTCTAAAGATTGCATCGCCGGACTCACTTTCATGGGAAGTCGAAGCGGCTCATATCGTGCCTCATCGATTCCATGGGAAAGATGATGTATTGAACGGCATAGCTCTCTGCCGTTTCCACCATTGGTCATTTGACGTGGGATGGTTTACGCTCAGGGAAGATTTTACGGTCGAGATTGACAATCGGATGCACAAACTCCCTTCAAGCGACGGACTCATGGGGAGTTTCGATATTTTGCGCCAACTTCTCACGCCGAATCGGCAGATTAAGCTTCCGCAGAATCGTGCTCTCTTTCCGCACGAAAACTCCATTTCGTGGCATCGAAAGAACATATTTACTTTGGGGCGCTCAAACGAGGAAGGTTAACAATGAACCCACGCAGGCACGTCTACTATATTACGGCCTCCGACATACAGAAGGTTGCAGAGGAGGCACTAGAACGGCGTCTCACGGATGATGAACTCGAACGAGTAGTGGACGGACTGCTTGACAAGATCGCTTGGTATGAGGTTCTCGAAGATCTTGTGCTAGTAGAAGGAAAGAGAACGTCATAACGTCGATTCACAGGTACAAACATGAAAGCTGGATCAGGACTCGGTAACCTCACATTCTAGGTTAGTTCGACGGATCAAAACCAAAAAGTGTCACGCTCTCGCCAAGGCAACCAGCGGGGCGATCGATCTCAGGTTTTATTGCCGATTTTGCGTCGAAATCAAGATGGATCTACTCACACGTGATGCTCATGAGCAGGTTAATTGCTCCATGAGCACATATCGGCAATTCCTCATCGTTTTTTCATTCTCGAATCGCATGATCTATTTCAACCCCCGCTTCTTTTTTTCAATCAAGACCCGCGCATCTACCGGCTCGGAGCAAATGGAACACACGTACCGCCGTGTGGTCTCGTTGTAGTCGGGCTCACGCACTTGCTTGCAGTTCGGGCACCGGATGACAAGAGGCTTTTCTTCTTTGGGTTTTGGCATGGCATTGATTCAATCGGATTGATTGAGGTTGCGAACATCTAAAACAAGTCAGATGTCTTCGGCGAATCCGAGCCAACGTTTTCATTGCGTAAAGAACGTTGTACTCTCCATTCTCTGATATCAGCCGGTGGAGCGGACACCTCCCCCGCTTTTCGTCGCTCAAGATGCAGACCTTCGATGGGACAAGCGACGACGCAGAGCCCACACCCCATGCAACGCGCCATATCGATATCAACGACTGCGCCGGAGAGTGACAGCGCATGAAACTGGCATCGCTCGATGCAATCTCCGCAAGCAGTGCAGGAATCCGCATCGAGGGCAATCTGAAAATCAGCGCGGGCGACTGCGCTCATGATGCCGTACTCTGCTATTCCGCGCATGATTCCACAACAGCATGTGCAACAATTACAGATGTATTCGATGCCGTCCCGATAGTTGCCTGACGAATGCACTAACCCGGCGTCCTCGGTCATGCGGAGGATCCGTAGCGCTTCTTCCTTTGTGATGGCCCGGTCTATGGTGCTTCGGTCGAAAGCATTCTTGACAGGAGCGAAGACGAGACACGACTCGAGCGGATGACCGCAGTCTCTACCGAGAAGCCGTTGCTGCTTGCGACAGATGCAATCACGGACTCCCCAGGAGAGCGCCCCTTCCAGCATTTCCGTCGCACGTTCGAACGGATGGATTTCTACCTGAAGGGGGATCGCCCTCCCGACCGGAATAATCCGGTGAAAGGAAGGCGTGTCTCTCAGAATCCCTCCTTGTGTCTCATGATAGTACTGCTCGAACAGCTCCGCCATCTCGGCATCCATCCGGGGCAACTGGCCCTCGTAGAAGCCGACGACGAAGGGTCGCAAGCCATAGGCAAACTCCCCTTCACCCTTTTTGATGTCGATGAGGCCTTTTGCCACCATACGCTTGAGAGTGGTTCGCGTCTCCTTTGGGTCTGATCCTGCGCGGCTGGCAATGTCTGCCGCCGGCGCGGGCTCAAGCTGCAACGTGCACGCAAGTGCAGCTTCTTCCGGCGTAAACAGTTTGGCAAGCAGGTGTAACTCCACACCGGTGAGCGTGGATGGGAACCGATTTGGAAGGGCATCCAATGTTCGAGCTAACTGGCGATAGACTTCTTGATGCATCAGAGATTACCTTCTTGGATTCGAAAGAGCTTCATCGTTCTTTCTGGAACCCCCCTGGAGTTGATTCCCCCCTTCGATGAAGGGGGGATCGAGGGGGGTTCTGCCGAGACCGCGCATATCAAGGAGGGTTCCGCCGCGTCCGTGCCTTTTTCGGAAACTGTTCTTCTACCTCTTCGACGTATTGAAAGATGGATTGGAGCACTCCATCAAGATTAGTGCTGACATCAGTATTTGTAAATCGTAGGAAGTGAATGCCGTACGTTTCGATGTGTTGCTCACGCTGTCTGTCGTATTCCCTTGCTCCGATGGCAAAATGCGAATCGCCATCCACTTCAATTGCAGTTTTCAAGCGCGGACAATAGAAATCAAGAACATATTGATCTACTCCGTATTGTCTCAGGAAACGTTCGCCATGAAGTTGCCTGTTCTTGAGCTTGCTCCAGAGCTGAACTTCTGCCTTTGTCATGTTCCCGCGGAGGAACCTACGCTTCCTTTGGTCTTTCTTTCTGTTGAATACTCTTGCCATTCTTTCTCGCCCCCCCTCGTGGTGATTCCCCCTTTCGAGGAAGGGGTGCACTCCAAACTGTCTCAGTATAGGCGTTCACTCCACAACCACCCCTTGTCCCCTTCTTATAAAGGAGGGGATTAAGGGAAGGTTATCGTGAGAAAATGTCCAGAGGGACCCTACCGCCGAAGATCCCGACTTACCCAAATCGGATTGCGGAACTCCTGATCTTCGAGCCTGAATGCAAGCAGGAGATCCAGGACGGGAAGGACTTTAACGACGCCTGACCGCGTGATAACCTCCCTGCACTTCTGCACGATGCCGATGATCCTAACCTGATCACCTTGCGAAACCCCTGCCCTTCCGCCGCCGCGGTTCTGTGGTGAAGCCATGTCCTCATAGTTTCGCGACACCAACACGGGAGAGTCGGCGAAGACGATCACATCGACAGGGTCGCCGCTCGCATTCTGACCGCGAACTTGCTGGTACGGTTTGTCGTTGGTGAGCACGTCCGTGCGAAGCTGGAACGAACCCTGAAATGCCACCGTCACTCCAATCCATTTCTTTTGATCCCTGTACATGCTCTCGTTGCAGAATTCAAATGAGGCGCGGTCGACAATGCGACGAATCTCAGCGGTACTTCCCTGACCGCCGCCCTCCTGACACATCGACCAGTTGAATCCCAAACAGATCGCCAGGAGTAACCAAACGAATCGAGTGCTCATGGAGATGGCCTATCTAGAAATGTGACGTGCGAGCCGTTGTCTGTCGTGCCACAATCGTCGAACAAGATCACCTGCCGGGTCCGCGCATCGTGGAATTGAAGGAACTAAGCAGAACTGTCTTCACAAGGAGTAACTTACCGAAACAGGCAAGGAAAATCAATTCTGAAGAGTTATCAAAACCCTTCGCGAGACGATTGGGAAAACAGGATTCGAGTAGCGGGTGATCCCTTGCCCTAGTCTGCGTTTTCCTTCTTGTCTTTTGAGAAGAAGGTGTACATGGCGGGAATGACGAACAGCGTCAGGACCAGAGAGAAGAACAATCCACCGATGACCACGATGCCCATTGATACGCGGCTCTTTGCACTGCCGCCGAGCGCGAGCGCTATCGGCAGAGCACCGAGCATTGTAGCAAGTGAAGTCATGAGGATCGGGCGGAATCGGGAAACAGCGGCGACCTGAGCAGCCTCGAGGAGTTTCTTCCCTTTTTCCTTATTCTGATTGGCGAACTCAACGATCAGAATGCCGTTCTTCGTCACCAGACCGATCAGCATGATGATGCCGATCTCGCTGAAGATGTTCAGTGTCATCCCCGTGATCCACAAGGACAGGAGTGCACCGGCGAGGGCGAGAGGGACTGTCAGCATGATGGTGAACGGATCAATGAAGCTTTCGAACTGCGCCGCAAGGACCAGATAGATCAGCGCAAGCGCCAGCATGAAGGCGAAGAGGATGTTGGAAGAACTTTCCGAGTAGTCTCGTGACGCACCTGCCAGTGCGGTCCGGAACGAATCATCCAGCATCTTCTTGGCGATCCGGTCCATTTCCGCAAGACCGTCGCCGATTGTCTTACCCGGTGCCAGTCCGGCTGATATTGTAGCCGCCTTGAACCGATTAAAGTGATAGAGCTGCGGCGGAGCACTTTCCTCCC
>JBGPAN010000291.1:0-5510 GCA_041480785.1 Bacteroidota bacterium
ATGCTCTATGACCAGGCCCAGCTTGCAGTGAGCTATCTGGATGCATTTCAGATAACCCGCGAAGATTTCTTTGCGAACGTCGCCCGGGATATTTGTGACTACGTTCTCCGCGATCTCTCACATCCTGAAGGCGGATTCTACTCTGCCGAAGACGCAGAAAGCGCGCCTGACGCGAACGTTCCAAACCACAAAGAAGAAGGCGCGTTCTACGTCTGGACGCGTGGCGAGATCGACGGGCTCTTGTCTCCGCAAGAAGCGGAGGTGTTCGTCAGACACTTCGGCATTGAGGAAGACGGAAACGTCCTCAACGATCCGCACGGCGTCTTGAGAGGAAAGAACATACTTCATGCCATCGCGTCGGTTCAAGAGGTTGCACAGCAACTCGGACTCCGTGCGACTGTAATCGCCAAATTTCTCACATCGTCCCGCGCCAAACTCTTCGCCGCTCGGAATGAGCGCCCTCATTGTCATCTCGACGATAAGATCCTAACCTCGTGGAACGGATTGATGATCTCCGCCCTTGCCCGGGCAAGCCAGGTGCTGGGCGATCAGAGATACCTGGAGGCAGCTGAGAAATCCGCTCGGTTCATTCTCAACAGTCTGCTTGTCGTCCCTGAACAAAAACTTCTGCACAGGTTTCGTGACGGGGAGGCACGGTTTGACGGTCAACTGGATGACTATGCATTTTTTGGTCAGGCTCTTATCGATCTATATGAGGCGAGTTTCAACATCGATTGGTTGTCAAAAGCACTCTCTCTCATGGATCAACTGAACCGGCTCTTCTACGATCGGGAGAATGGCGGTTATTTCGACACGACGGGTCAGGACACTTCGGTCCTTGTCAGAACGAAAGAACGGTATGATGGTGCCGAGCCCAGCGGTAATTCCATCGCTATCCTGAATCTGCTCCGCCTCGCTCAGTTTACGAATAAGGCGACATATGACCAGATGGCACGGGCATCTCTCCGTCATTTCGGCGAGCGTCTCTCGAAGCAGCCACATGCGACGCCGCAATTCCTCGTCGCACTCGACATGAGTCTCTCGAAGCCTGCGCAGATCATCATCGCCGCTGCGTCCAGCGATCCACTCGCGCGATCGCTTTTGCAGGAGGTCCATTCTCATTACCTGCCGAACAAGATCCTTATGCTTGCGGATGGAGAACGTGGGCAGGATTTTTTTGCGCAGTTTGTCCCTTTCCTGAGCTCCGTCAAAATGGTTGACGGTATCGCAACGGCGTTCGTCTGCGAGAACTACACATGCCAGTTGCCGACGACAGATCGTGAGATTCTTTCGAAGCAGCTCGCACGCTGATAATTGATGGCCCATCCAATCGCAACCCATTTCCCATCACAACAATTCCTGGATTTGCAAAAAGAAGAACTGCAACGGCGCAGGGGTTGATTGCGTTCTCAGAGGCAATTGAATTCACGCTTCCCCATTGCTCCTTGCACACTGGAGAACCTTTTCCTATTTTTCGAGTGTAATTCTGAGGGCCT
This sequence comes from Bacteroidota bacterium, assembly GCA_041480785.1. Classification (GTDB taxonomy): domain Bacteria; phylum Bacteroidota; class Ignavibacteria; order UBA10030; family UBA10030; genus UBA9647. The sequence continues at coordinate 1,497 of JBGPAN010000291.1, forward strand.
TGATTCATCCTCATAGGTTGATGGAAGGGAGGTACATCGTGAGGACATCTATTTTGTTTCCAGGTGCGTTGTTCCTGCTGACAGGTTTTGCGTGCAAAGATCTCGGCACGTTTTCTCAAGATCAACGTGTCCCTCCGAGACCGCTGACATCGGCGGAAAGCGCAATCGTCACAGCCGACAATTCCTTCGGATTCAAATTGTTCACCGCTGTGAACAAGAGCGAAGCGGCCAAGAGCGTCTTCATCTCTCCCGTGAGTGTCTCGATGGCACTTGGGATGACGCTGAACGGAGCAAACGGCGCCACCAGAAGTGCGATGAGTCAAACACTTGAGTTCACCGGGATGACACAGACAGACATCAACGCTTCCTACAAAAGCCTGATCGCTCTTCTGAGCGGCCTTGATCCGAAAGTCACACTCCAGATTGCGAATTCAATCTGGCACCGACCGGAGCTGAATGTTGAGCAGGCGTTCAAAGACGTCAACCAGTTGAACTTCAACGCCGAAATCAACAGCCTCAACTTCAGTGACCCTAATGCTTCGAAAACCATCAACGCGTGGGTGGATCGATGCACCAAAGGAAAGATCAACCAAATTGTCCCCGACCCCATTCCTGCCGAAATCGTCATGTATCTGATCAATGCAATCTACTTCAAAGGTTCATGGACGAAGAGCTTCGATTCCTCCGCGACGAGAGACGATGTTTTCACGCGACCCGACGGGTCGCGGACATCGTGCAAGATGATGTACCAGAAAGGAAAGCTCAAGTACTACGCCGACAACCAACTACAGGCTATAGATCTGCCTTACGGTGACGCAGGGTTCAGCATGACGGTTCTTCTTCCAGCCGCCGGAACCAGCATCGATGACTTCGCTGGCAATCTGACCCAACAGGTCTGGAATTCATCGACCAGTCGTCTTGTGTCTGGCGAAGTGGAGCTATATTTTCCAAAATTCAAATTCGAATACGAGAAGACTCTCAACGACATGCTCAAGTTCATGGGTATGTCGATCGCTTTCTCACAATCGGATGCAGACTTCACGAATATCGACAAGCGCGGCCAGCTCTATATCAGCGAAGTGAGACACAAGACGTATGTGCAGGTCGACGAAGAAGGGACCGAAGCGGCCGCCGTCACGTCGGTTGGTATCGGCGTCACGAGCGTCGGCCAGAATACTGTGATGCGCGTCGATCGCCCATTCATATTCGTGATACGGGAGAACAATACAGGGACAATTCTCTTCATCGGAAAGATCGTAGAGCCAAAGGTCTGACGCACCACTGGAGGCTATCCAAAAATGAGTAGAACGTCATTCTGAAGGAGCGTAGCAACTGAAGAATCTGGTTTTTTGATCAGACTTTTTGGACACCCTCACGCTGCACCCCAGGAAAAGGAGCCTCCTCTGCCCGACAACATACTTCTCATCGTTTTCGGAACCCTCTGCGCCCTCGGCGTTATCATTGCCGCAATTTGCCTTGTCTTCGCTGTGAAGAACGCCAAAAAGCCCGAAGGTGAACTCAAGATGGCGTTCTGGTCGTTCGGCGCATTAGCTGGACTGGTTTTCGCAGGAATGTCGTTCGCGTACTTTGTCGTCCCCATTCTCATCAATCACTGGTTCAACAAACCAAATTAAGCCTCGCAAAAGAGGGCTCCATGAAATTGTTTCCTCTGCTGATTGCCGCGATCGTCGTAGCACAGACATTTGCTTCATGCGTTCCTGACACGGCTCTTCGTACTGAACAAGCGCAACTGGCGGAAGAAGTCCGTCAGGAATTCCTCCACTCATGGAATGCCTATAAGAAGTATGCCTGGGGTCACGACATGCTACGCCCCGTCAGCAAGACATACGTCGACTGGTACAAGACCACCCTTTTGATGACTCCGCTTGATGCGCTCGATACGATGACATTGATGGGATTCAGAGAAGAGGCAGACTCCGTCAGAGAGTATCTCGTGAGGAATCTCTCGTTCGACCAGGACATCTACGTGAAGAACTTCGAGATAACGATCCGTCTCCTCGGCGGGTTGCTGTCAAACTACCAACTTACAGGAGACCAGCGCCTGTTGAAGCTGGCTGACGACCTCGGGACACGGCTGATGCCGATCTTCAAAACGCCGACAGGAATTCCTTACGTTGATGTCAACCTAAAGACGGGAGCGATCCGGAATCCCAGAACCAATCCTGCTGAAGTGGGAACTCTTCTGATCGAGTTTGGGACACTGAGCAAACTCACGGGCAAGCCGGAATACTACGCTGCTGCAAAGAACGCTGCACTCCAGATCTACAATCGCCGCTCTCCGATTGGCCTCGTGAGCACATGGATTGACGCGTCAACAGGCAAATGGCTCGATTCGAACAGCCACATTACTGCATGCATCGATTCGTACTACGAGTATCTCCTGAAAAGCGCCATCCTGTTCGACGACCCGGATATGAAAGCTGCGTGGGAGACGAGTAAAGTCGCCATCATGAAGTATCTTGCCGATGAAGCCCCAAGCGGCCTTTGGATCGGCCATGCGAATGCCTACACGGGCCAACGGACAAAGACGTGGTTCGGATTGCTGGATGCTTTTTTCCCTGCCGTCCTCGCACTTTCCGGAGACGTGAAGAATGCAGCCCGGCTTGAGGAGTCATGCTTCAAGATGTGGAACAAATATGGCATCGAGTGTGAACAATTCAACTACGCCACGATGGACACGGTCGACCCGCGATATCAGTTGAACCCCGAGATCATGGAATCTGCGTACTATTTGTATCACTACACGAATGACCCGCGTTATCTCGAAATGGGCAAAGTCTTCCTCAAGAACCTCAAGCTGTACTGCCGAATGGACGAAGGATACTCCGGTCTGAGAAATGTGGCGACGAAGCAACGGACTGATCTCATGGAAAGCTACTTTCTGGCAGAGACGTGGAAGTATCTCTTTCTCCTCTTCTCCCCTCCGGAGACGCTCGAGTTCAAGAAGATTGTTTTCAATAGTGAAGCTCACCCGATGAGGAAGACGTGGTGAGGGGTGGTTGGTTAACTCGTTAATTGGTTAATTAGTGAGTGGTCAATTGGCGTGCTAATGTTGCCTCGGAGGACTAATGTCTGTTCATAGAAAATTCGTCTCTTTTATCGCATTGAACCTTTTCATCTATGGATGTACCACGGCTCAGATCTCTGCAGATCAAGCCATCGGGTTCATCGATCAGCTTCCTGCATCCAAGCTCGATCCGGCGCTGCCGAGGACACCGTTTCTGAACTGGTTGCAGGAACTCGTCGGCCCGGCAGCCAAAATACACTGGGAGATGAACGATTGCGGCGAGCTCACCGGGGTTGCGGCTGCCGATGACGAACGCGACATCTCCGTGTGCATCGAAGCGACGATTCTGTTGTCTGAAAGCCAAAAGGTCGGAATAGCTGTCCGCATTGGCACTGAAAAAAAAGGCCTGAGCGATGCACCGACGGTTGCAAACATCTATTGGGAAGCTGGCGAGGAAGTTGTGTACTTCAAGCGTCTCAGCGAACTGCAGAAAGCGCTTACTCCGACAAAATCGAAACAGTGACTATGCTTCGAAGCTGCTGGTGCCTCCTGACCGCTGCCCTTCCGTTCTTCACCATCTCTTGCCTCTTCGTCGAGCATCGCCCGGATTCCACGCTGTCTGATCCGCCGGGTTCGCATCTCGCAAAATACGGAATCGTTGTGCCCGTTGGCCCATTCGGTGCCTGGGATTCCGGAATGGTGGAGTCTCCGGTTGTGTGGTACGATTCCATTCATGGATCGTACGGTATGGTCTACACCGGATACGCGACCATCGACTCGACGAAGCGAGGGTACAAGTATGTCGCTAAGCCCCAGGTGGGACTTGCCTGGAGCGACGACCTGCTCGACTGGAAGAAAGATCCGAAGAGTCCGATCTTTGGAGGAAGCGGCATCGCGGGCTCCCCCGACGAGGAAGGGACGTCGGGACCTTTCATATGGCTGGAGGACAAGACATACTATTTGTTCTACTTCGGGGTCACGGGGAA
>JBGPAN010000292.1:0-5502 GCA_041480785.1 Bacteroidota bacterium
GCTATGAGAACTGTGTCATTATATGCAGATTGGGACCCGAGGCCAGGATTTGTTCTCGGCAAAAAGGATATCGACAAGAAACTGACGTATCTTGGAAGTCGGGTATGGCGCAATCCGAAGGTGAAGACCGTTAACAAGGAAGTCCGCGAGCCGGGCCCTACGGAAGTTCTTCTGGAAGTGAAGGCATGTGGCATTTGCGGAAGCGACGTGCACATGTACCAGACGGACAAGGACGGTTATATTTTCTATCCCGGCCTGACCGCATTCCCGTGCACGCTCGGGCACGAGTTCTGCGGATCCGTCGTGGTGGCAGGCGACAAAGCGATCAACAAGAGAACCGGCCGCAAACTCGAAGTCGGCGAAGGGGTCTGCTCCGAAGAAATGATGTGGTGCAGCTACTGCCGGCCGTGTGCCGATGGTTTCCCGAATCATTGCGAAAGCCTGCAGGAGATCGGCTTTTCGATCGATGGGGCCTATGCAAAGCGCATTGTCGTCGACGCACGGTACTTGTGGAGCATCGAGGACTTTCGGAAATTGTACGGCGATGAGAAGATGTGGCTGCTTGGCAGCCTCGTCGAGCCGACATCGGTCGCCTACACGGCAGTCATTACAAGAGGCGGCGGAATCCAACCCGGAGAAAACGTGGTGATTCTCGGAGCTGGGCCGGTGGGAGCCGCAGCGTGCGCAATCCTGAAACGGGCAGGCGCCAACGCAGTTATTCTCTCAGAGCCGTCCGCAGCAAGACGGAAGATGGCGCTTTCGATCGGGGCGACACATGTCATTGACCCGAAAACAGAAAACGTCGCAGACGCAGTTTTGGATATCACACACGGACACGGAGCAAGACTGATTCTTGAGGCGACCGGTTTGCCAAGCGTAGTATGGCCCGACGTCGAGCGTATCATTTGGGAAGGAAGAGCAATCAATACAACGGTTGTCGTCGTGGCTCGCGCTGATGACAGGATTCCACTCAACGGCGAGGTTCTTCAGGTTCGACGTGCGAACGTTGTCGGCTCCCAGGGGCATTCAGGCCAGGGCGTTTTCCCGAACGTCATCAGCTGCATCTCGTCCGGCATGGACGTCTCACCGATGATCACCAGGAAGATAACGTTAGATGAGGTGGAACCGAGCCTGGTGAAGTTGCAGACCGACCGGGACGACGTTAAGATTACTGTCACGAAATTCGACTAAACAATACTTGAGGAGTAGATCATGGCAAACTGGATCAAAGCAAATCGGGGGGATATCTCCTTTGAAGACACCAGCGTCGGTAGATTGAAGAAGAATATCTGGGACGCGAGCGACAAGGAAATCGATCAGATTCTCGCCGACTATGGCATTCCTTCGCCTTCGGAGCTGGCGAAACCTGGGACGTACATACAGACGACTATCCGCAAACATGTCGTGGAGAATCGGAAGAAGAACGACATTCTCTTTATTCCCATCGGTTGCACAGAACTCCATGGCATTCACACCGTCACAGCCCTGGATACGTTTATGGTCACCCAGATTCTGGAGGGCGTTCGACGGTACACGGCAAAGAAAGGCGCACCGGTCAATCTGTCGTGGACGCCGTTGAACTTTGGCGGACATCCGCACCACCATGTCGGTATGCCGGGGACCATTCATCTGGAGGATGAAGTCCTGAAAAGAATGTTGATCGATGTCATGGTCGGGTTCTGGAATGACGGCTTCAGGAAAATCGTCCTCATCAACAACCACGGCCACTCCTGGCTTCTCGAGGCTGCCATACAAGAACTCCAGAAGACCTGGAATTTGCCGGGCATTTTCAGGACTATTGATTGGCACCGTGCCGTACGCGAGTTTTTCCGGACAAAAGCGCGCGGCGGTGATTGGGATGATGACTTCGTTCACGCTGATGAAGCAGAGACCTCTGTTCTGCTGCTCCTGGCAAAGGAATATGTGGAGATGCAATTCGCTCAGGAAACGGTGGTCCATCCGTATCTGCCGGAAGGGCACTTTGACAAAGCCGTTGATCCGTTCGGACGTCCCTCCCGCTGGTCAGAAGGTCAGGGTCACTTTCCGACAGAGATGGGATCGATCCCCGAAGGCGTCGTAGGTCGACCAACGCTCGGAAAAGCTGAGAAGGCCAAGAGAACGATCACAGCGATTCTCTCGTATCTGACCTTGGTTCACGACGAGCTGCTTGAGGCATTCCCTGCAGGCAAGTTGCCGCCAATTGAGAAAACGACGATGCGCACGGAAGAGGAAATGGTACCGTACCTGAAGGAGCCGTTCACTCCGGGATGGCGCCCCATCTATGCCATTCGGAAAATGGGATTGTAGAAAATATGAAATTCAGCATCGTGCTTTCGACACAACCGACAACGTTTTCGGCACTCGCCTATCAGGGTAAGCTGCTCGAGAACATTGCCAGGATCAAAGCGCTCGGCTTTGACGGAATAGAACTTGCCGTCAGAGATCCGGCGCAAATTGATATCGCGGTCCTGACATCAATTCTGAAGGAAAACCGCTTGCCCGTTTCCGCCATCGGGACCGGGCAAGCGTATGTCGAGGAACGGCTCTCCTTTGTTGATCCGAGGGAAGAAGTCAGAGAGAGGGCCATCGAGCGTATCAAAGCTCAGGCACGGCTTGCTGAACTTTTCGACGCGATCGTCATCATCGGTCTGGTGAGAGGAAAGAGAGAATCAGAGCTCGACTCTGTAACCGCCGAACACTGGCTCGTGAATGCACTGCGAGCCTGCGCTTCTGACAATGCGGGTGTGAGGTTCGCGATCGAGCCCATCAATCGGTACGAAACCAACCTCGTCAATACGGTCCGATCCGGAATTGATCTGTTGGGAAAGGTTGATAAGAAGAACGTGGGCCTCCTTCTCGACACGTTTCACATGAACGTCGAAGAGCCGTCAATCACCGAGAGTATGAAACTGGTCGGAGACCTCTTGTTTCATTTTCACGTGGCTGATTCCAACCGCTGGTACCCCGGAGCAGGCCACGTCGACTTCCCTTCCGTATTTGCCACACTGGAGGAGATCGGGTACACCGGCTATGTATCGGCGGAAATTCTGCCATATCCGGACCCCGACTTTGCCGTAAGAAAAACAATCGAGTACTTGAAGCGGTTCTAAGGAGCCACCAGCCACTCGTCATCCGATTCAAGAATATATGCCCAACGACGTCGTCCTGAACATGCAGAAGATCCGGAAGACCTTTCCCGGGGTTCTTGCACTGGATGGTGTCGATTTTGAGTTAAGAAGAGGTGAAGTGCATGTCCTGCTGGGAGAAAACGGGGCGGGGAAATCCACGCTTGTGAAGATTCTCAGCGGAGCCCACCAGAAAACAGACGGAGAGATTACTCTCTTCGGCAACCGTGTCGACATCGAGTCTCCCAAACACGCCCAGAGACTTGGCATTGGTATTATCTATCAGGAATTGAATCTCGTCCCTTCGCTCACGGCCGCAGAAAACATCTTTCTCGGCCGCGAGCGGACGAACTCAGTGGGGTTGATCGACAAGCAGGCGCTTCTTTCTTCCGCCCAGAACATCCTCGCCACCATCGGTCTTCGGATTGACTGCAACCAGCCGGTCAAAACATTCGGTATCGCCCAGAGGCAAATGATCGAGGTGGCAAAAACACTCTCCCTCAATGCCAGAATCCTCATCATGGATGAACCGACTTCTGCTCTCTCTGAGACCGAGATCAAACAGCTTTTTGACGTGATTCGCAGACTCAGGGAGAAGAATGTCGCCATCATTTACATTTCTCACCGGCTCCAGGAGATTTTTGACATCGGCGATAGGGTAACGGTGCTGCGCGACGGCAAACTCGTGGGAACCAGAATCATCAGCGAGACTTCACATTCCGAACTTGTGAGGATGATGGTGAACCGGGAGTTGAAGGACCAATATCCGCGGCATCGGACAGCCATCGACGAAGAAATTCTGAGGGTTGAGAAGCTCAATCGGAAAGGAGCGCTCCGGGATATCAGCTTTTCGCTGCATCGGGGCGAAATCCTGGGAATTTCCGGCCTCCTCGGGTCGGGCAGAACCGAATTGGCGCGGGCGATTTTCGGAGCCGACAAGATCGATTCCGGCGAGGTCATCATCAGGGGGGAACGCCGGAAGATTAGTTCACCGCGCACTGCCGTGAAGCTCGGGCTTGGCTTTCTCACCGAAGACCGCAAATCGCAGGGATTGGTTTTGACACTCTCGGTGAAGGAAAACATCACCCTGTCGAGCCTCGATCTGTTCTCCAGGCTTGGCATCATCTCCAGGAGCCGGGAGGAGCGCGAGGCAAACTCGTTTATTCAGCAACTGCGGATCAAAACCCCCGGTCACACGCAGAAGGTCCTCAATCTCAGCGGCGGGAATCAGCAGAAAGTCGTGCTCGCGAAGTGGCTTTCCAGCAAGGCAGACATTTTTATCTTCGATGAACCAACAAGAGGCATTGATGTTGGCAGCAAAGTGGAAATCTATCAACTGATGAATCAACTCACGGCCGAAGGGGTTGCTATCATCATGATCTCTTCCGAATTGCCTGAGGTTCTCGGCATGAGCGACAGAATTCTCATCATGCATCAACACGCAATCGCGGGTGAATTGCACGCCGGGGAAGCAACACAGGAACGCGTCATGCGGTACGCTCTGGGAGCAGCATAGATGACAAAACAACTCTTGTTACAAAACGGCAGACAGCTCGGAACATTCGTCGGGCTGCTCGTCGTGACGACAGTCTTCTGGATCCTCAGTCCGTATTTTCTCACCGTCTCGAATCTCGTCAACATTGCCGAACAGGTCTCGATTAATGCAGTCATCGCGGTCGGCATGACCTTTGTTATCATCGCCGCCGGTATCGACCTTTCTGTCGGTTCTATTGTCGCACTTTCCGGCGTAGTATTGGCGGGAGCGTTGCAGAGTGACGTTCCGTTGGTCCTCGCCATTTTGCTTGGTCTCGGTGTTGGTGCGCTGTGCGGACTTAGTAACGGCTTGCTCATCAGTTACGGTCGCCTCCCTCCTTTTATTGCCACTCTCGGGATGATGAGCGTTGCCCGTGGCGCTGCACTCTTCTACACTGATGGGAGACCTGTTTCCGGATTCTCTCCCGAGTTCAGATCCCTGGCCACAGGCGGGATCGCTCAGATACCCTCCCCCGTCATCATCATGGTTGTTCTCTATGTAGTCGCTTATGGTGTTCTCAACAAGACGAAACTTGGCCGGTATACGTATGCAATCGGGGGTAATGAAGAAGCAGCGAACCTCTCCGGCATCAACACCAGGATGATCAAGACAACGATCTATGGGCTCTGTGGCATGTTGAGCGGATTGGCGGCAGTGATCCTGACGGCGCGATTAAACTCGGCTCAACCGATCGCAGGAATGATGTACGAACTTGACGCTATTGCCGCGGTCGTCATCGGTGGCACGAGTCTGCTTGGGGGCGAGGGAAAAATCTCAGGTACGCTCATCGGGGTTCTCATCATGGGCATTCTGAGAAATGGCCTGAACCTTCTCGGGCTCTCA
>JBGPAN010000293.1:0-5478 GCA_041480785.1 Bacteroidota bacterium
AACACTTCTTTCTTGTTTTCCGCCAGGTTCTTGTGTCCGGCAAGCAAGTAGTATGAGTGAGATAAGGAAGGGAGTTCCGGGATGACTTCCAGATTGAATTTCCTCATGTAGCTCACAAGATCTGCCACCTCTTCCTTTTCTAAGATCCATCCATCCGCGTTGTCATGATGTGTGGAATTCTTGGTTTTGTTATTGACCCCATGTGGTTCACTGAGACGGCTGTAATTCAGCGCCTTGGCGAAAGCGACAGCCCCGATGTTCAATTCCGGGTGGCGCTCAAGTCGCATGTTGGCGTTCAGTTCGAGAATGATCTTGTTATACTTGTAGAGGGCTGCAAAATCACGTATGAACCTTTTGAAGAATGTTATGTTTTCTCGTCCAGGGAGATACAGTTTGATGCCGCGAAACGGAAATTTCGGTGTGTCTTTAACCTTGAGTTGAGGAACGAGAATTCTGCCTTGTTCTTCTCTGATAATCTGACGCAGTGATTCCACGCCGTACAAAGCACCATTCTGTTTGTTGGCAGCAACGACAACGCTGTTCCCGGAGACGACCAGAACATAACCTTCATCCCCCAAGCCCTTCAACTCAGGATTCAGTCCATGCGATTCACAGTATTGTTTCACCAGAGGGTTATCGACAGTCCCCACGAGAATAAAATTCTCACCATAGGTGAGTTTTGTCTCCTTGACGATCCCCAGTGAGAGGTTGTATCGATCGATAAACTCAGTCGCAACCAGCTCACACAAGAATTTGTCAGTTTGGGTTTCCATCTTCGGTACAATAACGGAGGTGGATGCTGTGACGACGAATTGCCCATTTGCACGCTGGACCGATACCGGGATTGGGCAGATCAAAGGTTTGTCTTTGGAAAAAGACGGAGAGATATTCCCCAACAGAAACAACAGGATGGCCAACAAGAGCAGTCTCTCTATGGATTTCGTGATCATCTGGTAACTCCCGCTATGAGTCTGCACACGTAGGGAAACTTGTATCCAAGGCTACGGAAATACAAAAGCGCATCCGTGCCTCGGGATTTCATCATTCACCTCTATCGACCGAAGGAGGATACGCTCGTGAGGAAGCATAAGAGAAGCGGATGAAAACCATATTGTCACCCCGAAATTCTTTTGTTCGGGGTCTATGAGACGCTGAACAGAAGTCCCGCTTTCTGGGATCCCGCACAATAGCGGGATTCATGAAGCGGAACATTTCAGCGTGACATGGTTGGCATCGACACTTTTCGACAGCCTCTCAAGAAAGCTGTCATAGATCTAACAAGATGGGATCATCCGATTCGCTCGCTTTTGAATCCACCAGACGCCCACCACCAGCCCGATGGCATCTCTCGTATCGACCATCTCCCCTGGTCGTCAGGCGGCACCGTATTCCGGCACCGCCTGACTTCCACGAGGACATCTTCACAACCCACACACACTACGCCTGATCCTTACTTAAGAAGCGCCATCTTCTTCGAGATATTTACACCATCTCCTGTCAGCGTGTAGATGTACATGCCGGATGACAGATGAGCAGCATCGAAACGGACCGAGTAATTTCCGGGTGCAACCGCTCTGTCAAACAGATTTGCTACTTTTTGTCCAAGCACATTGAAAACGTTGATTGAATACTTGCCGGCTTTCGAAATGCTGAATTGTATTGTCGTCGCCGGATTGAACGGATTTGGATAGTTCTGCGAAAGCTGGAACGACTCCGGCACCGGTCCCGGAGTTGATTCCACATTTGTCACCAGACCACCCGGAATATACCCGAGATCTCTGCCGTCGGTTCCAGCACCCTTGCCCGGCGAACCCGCCTTGAGACTGTAATCTAGGATGGCTACATTTGTGAATACCGGCTTTCCTTGGATGATCTTACTCGTATCCGGATATTTGGCGAACGCACTGCTGCCGTATGTTACGAAATGAGGGGAGTCGTATAGACAGTTCTTTATAGTAGCAGGTATGGCGCCTGCAAAACGACCTGTCTCTGCTCCATAGGCATATTTCGATGTGTCTTTGAGATTTGTACAGATGCAATTCTGTATGACAGCTGCGGGCGTGGTGTACGTATTGATAGCCCCGTAGGAGCTAGAGTCAGTCGTGATATGATTGATAAACACTTTGGGATACGTATACGAGGCCGAGTCTCTGTTGGCAGGTTCAATATAGGTAGACCATGCATCACTAGTCCCAATACTCGTACCGACAACAAGACAGTTCTCAAATTTAAGATATTTGCATCCCCCAGGTTGTGTCCCCCTCGGGGAGCTGTTTCTTGTCCCTTTCTCATAGATTGCAGATTTCACGTTGTCGATGAAAATTGAATTTGTAACAAGCAGAGAATCCAGCGCGTGCATGGTACCGTCGGAGGTATAAATCGGTCTTTGAGCACAACGGTAGAATGCACAATTGTCAACTCTGAGATTGAAATTCGTGCTTGTGAGTATAGTGTCCGCCTTCACGGTGATAAAATATGCAGCGAGTGCATTACCGTGCAGATTATCGTCAAATGCGATTCCGCTCACGTTCAACCCCCCATTGGTCACATAGAACGTATTTGCTCCAGCACCATAGATGATTGGCTTCGCCGCTAAACCGGCTGCAGCTCTAATCGTGATGTCCTTGGTGATCGTGATATCATTCGATTCAATGTAATCGCCACCAGAGGTCGTCAGCTCTATGATGCTGCCCTTTGCCGCAGTTGCATAGGCCGCCGAAATGGCATCCACACCTGCCGCTACCTTAATGACGGTCTGAGCAGGCAGAATGCTTGTCAATCCTATCAACAAGCATAGGACAAGTAAAAATCGTAGGTTATTCAGTTTCATCACTACCTCCCATCGTAATTGTGAATAGTTAAAGAGTTAGTAGAGCAAATTCTAGAGCGACAATCCGACTGAAAAACGGTGTACGGCATTCCATATTCCAAAGGAACCGTAAGCATAGTTAATTCTCACATTCAAACTTGAAGCCAGATTTTGATTGAGTCCAATTCCCGCGGTGAAGCCCTGTTCGCTGTAGTTCACTTTATATCCTACCCGAAGCGCCACTGCATTAAGGAGTTTATATTCTGCCCCTAAGTCCAGATGCTCTCCGGAATCTCTCGGATGGACCGCATCCGCGACCACCAGGAAATCCTGGCTCGATTCTGACATTCCCATCAGCTGGAAAACCTTCAATGAAACCCCTACCCGAAACGTGAGAGGAGCTTCAAAACTGTATTGCTCGAACTTGAAATCCGTCGCGAAGTTCTTGATGGACATGCCAAAATCAAATCCTTTGATTGCTGTCGAGTACATCATACCAAAGTCAAATGCAAACCCTGATACGACATTCTCTTTTGACGGACCGCCTGCCGTAATTATGTTCGACCCGAGGTCTTGCCTTACATACTTGACTTGACCTCCTATGCTGAAATTGTCACTCAACTGTTTTCCATAGCTCAGGCCTAGAGCGAGTGCTGTCGGTGAAAAGATTCCAATATCTTGATATCCCTCAGAGGTGCCGGCCGCCACCCTTGTGGCATAGAAATCGCCATACGCTGCATTCAGAAAACTCAGTCCGAAGACACCGTATTCGCCGGAGGATGGCCGATAGATAGCACCTACCGCATTGTATTTGATATCGGCGAACCATTGCACCCTATTCAGCGTGAGATCATACGCAGTGCTGGTCTTTGCTATGCCGGCAGGATTGTAGAAGAGCGCATCTGCATTGTCTCCGGCAAGAACAAAGGCACCTCCCATTGCCTCTGCCCTTGGGGAAAGCCCAATGTCCAGGAACTGCAATCCTGTTTGAGCCAGCTTCTCTTGTCCATACGTTATTGCCGGTAGCAACAACAGAATGATGATTATCATCCCTGCAAAATACTGTGTTCCCTTTTTCATACTCTTCCTCCTAAGGAAGTAAGTGACCAATATTCTTCGTCTTTATCTTACGATTACAAATTTCCTGAATTGACTTTCTCCTGACGGCGTCTGAAAATGCGCTATGTAGATCCCGCTTACCACCCGTTGTCCACCGTCCGTCAGCATGTACTGCCCTCCCTGTTCCCACTGCTCATCCGACTTCCCATCCATGTGTTCTATCGTCTTTACTAGATTCCCATTCTCACTGTAGATGCGGATCGTGCATACCGGCGGGAGGTTCACAAACATCATCTTGTCCGGCGTGCTCGCGAACTGAACGTCCTTCGCTGACAGATTAAACGGGTTCGGCACCACTCTCACACTGTCTTGCCAGTGTCCGCTGGCAAGTCCTTGCTTCGGCACAAATCGCGTGGGAGCGAATGCCTCCACATAGTTCATCCCGCTCTCCAGGATTTCTCCCTTCTTGTATGCATTCGGACCGCTCGATATACCGAACGTGGTGACGTAATAATAGTAATCCGGCCCGCGATCCAGATCCTGATCAACGTATTCCGTCCTGAGATTCCCCTTTGTCTTACTCAACTCACCTATAAGACGGTAGAGGGTTGTATCGCTCGCTCCCATTGCCCGGTAGATACGGTAGCCTTCAAACGTCGGGAATGATTCAGCATTGTTCGACCAGCTGAGTTTTACTCCCCCTACTTGTTCCTGAATAGTCAACGAAGTTAACGGTGGCGGCGGAACAGGGATTTGAAAATTGTGATCGACATTCCATTTTATCCGCGAGGCCAGACTTTGCATCGAATCAATTTGCGTAAACACCCATTGGTCTTTGGCCCAATCATTATCCGTCACCTGAGGAGGTCTCTGAAGGGGTGAACTATTCTTGCCTGCGAACGTGCATGTGCCCGTCGTCCAGTCCCTTCCTATCTTAAATGCTGTCTCCGGCGAGAGCCCGGCAGTTCCCAGGGCAAAGACAAAACGGATTTCCTTACCCGGTGGTATTTCATAGGGCCCAGCGTGAGAATGTGCCCACGGATAGTACAGCGGAATATTGCTTGGGGACCAATAGCCGCGTTCATCCATATTCACCTGGTGCAATATCGGATAGATGTTGGCACCTGAGTAGAATGGACCGCCGATGGTCACAAGGTCAGTAATCCATCGGTTCATAATTTCTGTTTTGGCATCAGCCCAGATTTTCGGATCACCATCGTTCCAGCTCTGAGCATACGATGTGTAATGCGGCTGGGTGATATCATCTGAGGTGTTATCCCACGTTTTGTCCGCATGAAGCATCTGCACAAAGTGTCCCATGTAATTCTGCAAGACACCTTGCTTCGAAAGGTTCGGTTCACCAACCGAATCGTAACTGTATGCTAGAATCTGCCCATCGTACGAATACAGGATTCTGAGCGTATCACCCTGTGTGAAACCAGAGTGGACGATCCATCCGTTCTTATTGAGAATCTTTTGTGAGATATATCGTACGGGATGGATTTTCGGCAATGCAAAAATAAAATCATGAATAGTCTGTTGAGGGAGCCTGACCGTGTCAATCATGAATTTGAATGTCTTGAGATCCAGTTTGACCTTCTGGTTTGGCC
>JBGPAN010000294.1:0-5473 GCA_041480785.1 Bacteroidota bacterium
GTGTTGAACCTCGAGAGCGACGAAATGAAGGGGCGAATCATAGGCCGAGAAGGAAGAAACATACGTGCCTTTGAGGCTGCGACAGGCGTAGATGTCATAGTAGATGACACGCCCGAAGCCGTTATACTGTCGGGGTTTGACCCATTTCGGCGAGAAGTTGCGAGAGTCTCTCTGGAACGTCTGATCGCAGATGGCCGCATTCACCCGGCGAGGATCGAGGAAGTGGTGGAGAAGGTGCGCAAGGAACTTGAAGAGGAAACGGTGAAGACCGGGGAAAACGCGCTCTTGGAGGTTGGTTTGCATGGGGCTCATGCTGAGATCGTAAAGCACATCGGAAGGATGAAATATCGGTCCAGTTATGGTCAGAATTTACTTCAACACAGCATCGAAGTCTCCTTCCTGAGCGGCATCATGGCCGCCGAACTTAATCTAGATCCTAACCTTGCAAAGAGGGGTGGACTACTTCACGATATCGGGAAAACTATTGATCGGAGCGTCGAAGGTCCCCACGCACTGTTGGGGTACGAGCTCTGCAAGAAATTCGGTGAACACGCAATTGTGGTCAATGCTGTAGGCTCCCACCACGAAGACATCCCCATGGAACATCCGATTGCTGCCCTGGTCCAGGCTGCGGATGCAATCAGCGGCGCGAGACCGGGGGCCCGCAGAGAATCCGTGGAAGGCTACGTAAAGCGCCTGGAGAAGCTGGAGTCTTTAGCAAAATCGTTCAAAGGCGTACTCAACACCTACGCAATCCAGGCTGGCCGCGAGATTCGAGTCATCTGCAACCACGAGCTCATGGACGATGCCGCTGCGGATCAGCTCTCACATGAAATCGCTAATAAGATCCAGCAAGAGATGGAGTATCCGGGTCAAATCAAGGTCATGGTGATCCGGGAATTCCGTTCGGTTTCATTTGCGAAGTGACAATAGACATCTGGCGCCAGACAAGGGTTCGATGTGGGCAAAGCTTCATCAGCGGCGATTCTCCGTGTCGGTGTGACAGGAGGGATTGGAAGCGGCAAGACGATTGTCTGCTCGCTGTTCGCGAACTATGGCATTCCGGTTCTCTCTGCAGATGAGATCGCAAAGGAGATGATGCAAAGTGACAACGCCTTGCGCTCGCAATTGACATCCCTTCTTGGCGTATGGACATATCGCGCTGACGGATCACTCGATCGGGCATATGTGGCAGCCAGGATTTTTTCCGACAAATCGCTGCAACGGAAGGTCAACAAGCTGGTTCACCCAAGAGTTGAAGCTGAAATCGACGGCCGGTTTGCAGCGATGGAGCGCTCCGGGAACGCGATCGGAATTGTGGAAGCTGCTTTGATTTATGAAGCAGGGTATGACAAGCGCTTAGATGTCGTGATCGTTGTCGACGCTCCGGAATCAGAACGGATCAAACGAGTTGTCGCACGCGATGGCTCGTCGGCGAAAGAAGTGCAGAAACGCATCGCCGCGCAGTCACCACCAGAACAGAAGTCAAGAAAAGCAGATTACGTTATTCACAACGCAGGCTCGTTGTCGGAGCTCGAATCTTCAGTTCAATTCCTCGTAAAAATCCTTCAAAATACCATCAAGAAACAATGACCGAAGACAAAAATCTTTTTTTGAAAGAAGAGCGGTATTTCTTCCGCACCTACAAACGGCTGGGACTCGATATCGAGCGCGGGGAAGGAGCATACCTCATCGCCCGTGATGGAAAGCGTTATCTCGATTTCTTTGGCGGACTGGCGGTGAATGCGCTTGGATACAATCATCCCTTAGTGAATCGGGCGATCATCGATCAGGTTCAAAAGTATATTCACCTGTCGAACTTCTATGTCCAGGAACCGCAGGTGGATCTGGCGGAGAGGATTATTCAGGCATCCGGATTTCAGCGCATCTTTTTTTCGAATAGTGGAACGGAAGCCGTTGAAGGGGCGATAAAAGTCGCCAGAAAATGGGGGAAGAAGCATGGCAAGACCGAGCTCATCGGTCTCTCCAATTCCTTCCACGGTCGTACCATGGGTGCGTTGTCACTCACGGAGCGGCAGAAATATCGTGAAGGATACGAGCCATTCCTTCAAAACGTGAGCCACATCGAGTTCAATGACGTGGCACAGTTACGTGCGGCCGTGAATGTGCAGACGCTCGGGATTGTTCTTGAGTTCATTCAGGGAGAAGGGGGCATCTTTGTCGTCTCTCCGGAATTTGCTGCAGCACTGAATGAATTGCGACAGAAATTTGGATTCCTGATCATCGCGGACGAGATCCAGGCTGGGATGGGGAGGACAGGCAAGTTTTTTGCATTTGAACATTTTGGTGTCAGACCGGACATTGTCGTCATAGCAAAGGCTATCGGTGGATGACTGCCTCTGGGAGCATTTCTTGGCAACGAGCGCGTGGCAGACGTACTGACATATGGAACTCATGGAACGACGTTTGGTGGCAACCCGGTTGCGTGTGCTGCGGGCGTTGCAGTCTGCCAGGAAGTGATCGACAAAGGGCTTATGAAGAGAGCCGGGGAGATCGGAGACTATTTGAAGGCACAGTTTGAGGGTCTGAAGACCGAATTTCCGGAACTTGTGAAGGATGTTCGAGGCCGCGGGTGCATGCTTGGGGTTGAGCTTGCGCAGGATGGACAACCGGTTGTTGATAAGCTTCAAGACATGGGGTATCTTGTCAATTGCACGCACACCACAGTCCTCCGATTTCTCCCGCCGTTCATCGTGACCAGGGACCAGTGTGACGCCCTGGTGGGTGCACTGAGACAAGTTTTTGCCGGAATTTGATATCGTGGGACTTGATTTTGCACAGAAAAATAAGTACGAAGGGTCATTCCCATTCTCTTCCACTAACAGAAGGAGGTAAACATGAAAAAGCTTTCTCTGGTTCTTGTCGTATGTCTGATTCTTATCTTTGCCTTCACTACTCAGGCGCAATTCAAAATGGCGGTGGGGGGGGGTATGGGGTTGAATTTGAACCTGTATAGTGGATCCGACGTGAATGGCGGGTCAGGTCTCGGATTCGCTATCGCGGGTCAGGCGGACTTGTCATTTTCCAAGACCATTGGAATTCTGACATCGATCTACTTCTATGACAATCGTAGTGGATCGTACACACAAACAACCCCCAACTACTATGGCAACATCACATCGGACGTTTCGGCAAGTGTTGCATATTTCGAGATTGAGCCCCTATTCAAGCTGAAACTTGAGGAGGCTCCCATTTATTTCGTGATCGGTCCCAGCCTGGGATTCAATGTTGAAAACTCGTATGACGTAAAGCAGACGCAAAATAATCAGAGCGCGACTCAGAAGGGGACGATTCAGAACATGAATACTCGGTTTGAGCTTAAAGCCGGGGGCGGGTACATTTTTCCTCTTTCCAAAACGATGCGAATCAACTCCCAACTTACGTTCGGTTATGGCCTTGCGAATGTAGTTAAGGATGTCAACTGGAAGATTCTTTCGTTTGGTTTGTTGGCATCGTTTGAAATTGATGTTGTGAAGTAAGCCGATGCGTTTGTTCGGACTGTTGCTCACACTCGATATGAGTGTGAGCAAAGGAGTGTTCCGATCGCAGACTTCGTTTGACTTTCTGATCGAAGTTGAGTAGATTACATCTACTGGCGAGCTGCGAGAAAGTTGAATTGCAGGGGGCAGAGATTGATTCAACCAATAAACTAATTCCAATAACTCAATGCGAGGTGTTTGATGAAGAGATTACTACTCATCACAGCAGTGCTGTTGTTTCTCACCATTCCATTCGTTGCTTTCAGCCAACCTTATTTTGAGGCTGGCAAAAGCTATATCGGCCCTTCAATCGGCCTCTCATTCCTCGGTTCCACTCCGGAGTTCGGCGTGAACTATGAATATGGGATGAAGATGGAATTCGGAACAATCGGTATCGGCGGCCTTTTCCGTTACTGGGGATACAGCGAAGATTACTATTTTGGAAAATGGAAATACACAAATATTCTCATCGGCGCGCAAGGCAACTATCATTTGAAGATGGATGCAGGCAGCAAGCTCGATCCTTGGGTTGGCCTGGTTCTTGGCTATGATGCTTCCTCGGTATCATATGATGGACCAAGTGGATACAACTACTCTTCACCGACATCCGGTGGCTTGGTCCTGAACGCCCAGGGCGGAGCGCGTTATTGGATATCACCGACTATGGCCCTCAGAGCATCGATCGGATATGGTTCGATGAGCTATGGTGCGCTAGATCTGGGCATCGATTTCAAATTCTAGTGATCTATGCAGTTCACTCACTGAAGGGCAGGACTTTGGTTCTGCCCTTTTGCGTTTATTGGGGCTGACCTCTGGCTATGGAGCCGAGCCGGTTGGATGCCAACGAATCTGAGTTGATTCGCGAACAATTTTTCCTATTTTTGTCCCGTTATCATACAGTCACGATCAGGAGCTGAGTTTTGTATGATGGAATGAGGGATCTCATGCGAAAAATGCTGGTTTTGAGTTTTGTGCTTGTACTTGTTGGTGCGAGCACGGCCCACGCACAAACAAAAATGGCATTGGGTTTGGCGCTCGGTGGTGGCTATAACATCCACTCGGGCTCGAATCTTGCGAAACCAGCAACAGGAGTAGGTTTTGCGGGTGGAGTTCAGATTGATGTGTCGTTCACGAAATCCCTCGCACTCCTGACGACGGTCTACGCCTATGACAATCGCATGGGCAGCTACACACACGACGTGACCATAGATGGCATCGATTTTTCTGACGACAACTCCGTGACTATCGCTTACGCAGGAATCGAACCCCTTCTGAAATTCACGATGCCGGACGATCGCTTCTACGTTGTAGCGGGCCCAAGTATCGGCTTTAAGGTGGAAGCGAAAGGGGAAGACACTCAGACCACTACAACGCCTGCAGCCGGTTTCCCGTATGGATATTCGTATCAGACGACATACGAACCTCCGGACATCAATACGCGGTTTGAGTTGAATGTCGGGGGAGGATACGTGTTCAGGATTGACGGGCAGTCCCGATTGACGACTCAGTTGACCTTCGCATATGGGTTGAACAACATCGAGAAGAATGTGGATTGGCGCATCAATTCAGTCAGATTGATCGCGGGCCTTGAGTTCGATATAGCTCAGTAGTCTGTTCGAAATACTGCGTCTCAAAACGTCTGGTTCTGCTTCCGGCGGTGTTACATTCTGTCCGAATGGTCTCGCGTGTCTCTCGGAGTGCCGGAAAGTGCTCCTTGTATAGCCGTTAGTTTTTTCTTACCTTATATTTATGAACAAACGAGACCGAGTGGAAGGAAAGCCCCGCTGTCATTGCGGAATCTTCGGAATCTTCAATCATCCCGAAGCGGCAGTAATGACGTACTTCGGGCTGCACGCGTTGCAGCACCGGGGCCAGGAGGCCGCGGGAATTGTCTCGAGCGAGTGTGCACCCGAAAAAGGCAAGGCCCGTTTCCATTCGCATAAGGGAGCTGGACTTGTTGCTGACGTCTTTAA
>JBGPAN010000295.1:0-5473 GCA_041480785.1 Bacteroidota bacterium
AAGAAGCCCATCGTTGCGCCATACTCGGGGGCCATGTTCGCGAGCGTTGCACGGTCCGCAAGTCCGAGCGAAGATATTCCCGATCCAAAGAACTCGACAAACTTGCCGACGACGCCTTTCTTCCGAAGAATTTGCGTTGCCGTGAGGACGAGATCTGTGGCCGTTGATCCGGCACGGAGTTTTCCTGTCAATTTGAATCCCACCACCTGGGGAATGAGCATCGAAATGGATTGACCGAGCATTGCTGCCTCTGCCTCGATTCCACCGACACCCCATCCGAGAACTCCGAGACCGTTGATCATCGTGGTATGCGAATCGGTCCCGACGAGTGTGTCCGGATAGGCCCAGGTCTCGCCCTCTTTTTGCATGGTGAAGACGGCCTTAGCCAAATACTCCAGATTGATTTGGTGGACGATGCCCGTCCCAGGAGGTACAACACGAAAATTCTTGAACGCCTGTTGGCCCCAGCGGAGGAATGCATAGCGTTCCTTGTTGCGAGCGAATTCCTTCTCGACATTCGAACTGAACGCGGATGAACTGCCAAAGTCATCAACCTGAACAGAGTGGTCAATGACCAGATCGACCGGTTGAAGGGGATTGATCTTGTTTGGGTCTCCACCCATCTTGACCATGGCATCTCGCATGGCTGCAAGATCCACGACACACGGAACTCCAGTGAAATCCTGAAGAAGAACACGGGATGGCATAAAAGCGATTTCCTTGTCAGGCGTGGCTTTCGCGTCCCATCCGATCAGAGCTTCGACGTCTTCGCGGCGGACGACTCTGCCATCTTCCTGGCGGAGCAGGTTCTCGAGGAGGATCTTCAGTGATACGGGCAACCGATTCAGTGAACCAGGAAAAGAGTGTTCCAGCTTTCGAAGTGAGAAAATTGAATAGCTCTTTCCTCCAACGGTTAGGGTTGTTTTGGTGCGAAAAGTGTCCATCGCTTGCATCAATGCCTCCTCAATGAAGTCGCCTTGCTTGTGTACTCTGTCAATGCACAAAACAAACTGAATATAAGAAAAAATTGTCGTGATTTTCCAGATGAATGACTTCCGCGTCAAAGTATGTTCCGGAACTGAAACTCTGATGTTTTCTGTTTATATTAGCACGGATTGCCACAGACCAATACTACTTTCCACATTAGGGTGAGCACAAGAGTGACCAAACGACTGCTCTTTACGCTGGGACTGCTGCTCATGGTGCAGTTTCTTCTTGCTCAAGAGTCCGAAAGTTATCTCAAGGGACAGTTCAGAGCCCAGGAATCGAGCAGATTCCAGGTGATGGCTAAACAATCAAACACACTTACTCCGGGCCAAGAAGGATTCGACGTCACCTACTACAAGCTTGATCTGAAGCTCGCGGTCAATCCAAACTACCTGAGCGGATCTGTGAAAATGGTCGCAAAAGTGTTGAACAACAACCTGACCTCCATCACGCTCGATCTGATGCGTGCGATGACGGTCGATTCCGTGCTTGACGGAGCTAGTAAAGTGGCTTTCAATCAGCTGCCATCCACTTTGAATATCATCTTGCGCCGACCGTACCAGAAGAATGATACTCTCACTACGACGGTGTTCTATCGCGGCCTCCCCGCAAGTACGGGGTTTGGCAGTTTCCAATTCTCTTCGTACGCAGGTTTACCCTGGGTTTGGACGCTGAGTGAACCGTACGGCTCAAAAGATTGGTGGCCGTGCAAAGATAACCCCGGAGATAAAGCCGATTCGGTTGATATTTGGATTACGTGCGATTCGAGATTCAAAGTCGGCTCCGAGGGAAAGCTCGTGGCAGTTGTCGACAATGGGAATGGTACGAGAACCCATGAATGGCAACACCGCTATCCAATCGCGACATATCTGGTTTCGATGGCCGTTGCTGAGTATTCAGAGTCGTCAGGATGGTTCAAGTATGGACCTGCGGATTCGATGTTGGTCCTCAACTATGCGATCCCCAGCTCGGACGCGTCTGCAAAGGCTGCTCTACCTCAGATCATCAACAACCTTCGAATCTACTCTGATCTCTTCGGACTGTATCCATTCTACAAAGAAAAGTATGGACACGCCGAGTTCGGTTGGGGGGGAGGCATGGAACATCAAACGATGACTTCGCTTACGGGCTTCAGTGAGAGCCTCATTGCGCACGAGATGGCACACCAGTGGTTTGGTGATATGATCACGATGCAGACGTGGCCGAACATCTGGCTGAATGAAGGATTTGCGACCTATTGCGTGGCGCTGTACTACGAAAAGAAATCCGGGACTTCCGCTTATTGGTCGGAAGTCAATGGGAAAATGTCGGGTGCAACCAACGCAGTCGGTTCGATCTATGTGCGCGACACATCGAGTGTGGGAAGAGTCTTCAACGATAATCTTGTCTACTCGAAAGGCGCGATGGTGCTCCATATGTTGCGACACGTCTTGGGGGATTCTCTTTTCTTCAAAGCGATGAAGCAATATGCATTGGATCCGCGCTTTCGATTCGCGACTGCAACGACGGAAGACCTGCAGTCTGTGTGTGAAACTGTGTGGGGAAAAGGTGTGGGGAGTCTTAACTATTTCTTCCAGGAATGGATCTATGGAGAGAATTGCCCATCCTATGTCTATCAATGGGGCTATCTCAAGAATGGATCGACGACGACAGCACGAGTTACTCTTCGGCAGACGACAGGAACAGCAAATCCCAGCTACTTCAAAATGCCCATTGACTTCAGATTCACCGGTGTCGGTTTGGATACAACGATCGTCGTGATGAATGACATACCAAATCAAACATTCGTGTTCACCTTGTCGAAAGAGCCCACGGGCTTTCAGCTTGATCCCGGAAACTGGATCTTGAAGAAGTCAGTCTCCGGAACACTTGTGAACATAGATCAGGTAGGAACTCTTCCTGGGGAATTTGCGCTGTTGCAGAACTATCCGAATCCATTCAATCCTTCGACGATCATTCCCTTTGAGCTCGCTGCTCGTTCTGAGGTTCGGGTCGAAGTATACAATGCTCTCGGAGCTCTTGTCGATGTTCTGATCAATGATCAGATGCTCGATACTGGCAGGCATGAGGTGCGATTCAACGGAACAACGGTCGCCGGTGCATCTCTGCCGTCGGGTGTGTACTACTACCGCTTGAAGGCATCAGGCTCCACGATCCAGACCAGAAAGATGATCTATTTGCGTTGACCGTGATCGTGTGAAATCTCTTTGTCGGGATGCTACCGCCGAAGAACAGATGCCTACGGTAGGTTGAATCAGAGGCGCAAAAATGATATATTAGTTCCCGCTGAGTTTTTCTCCCTCATTCTGAACGAGCGAAAGCAGAAGTTGCCCAAACGTACAGACATCAAATCCATCCTCATCATCGGTTCCGGCCCCATCGTTATTGGTCAAGCGTGTGAATTTGATTACTCTGGCACTCAAGCCTGCAAAGTCTTGAGGGAAGAAGGGTACCGAGTCATCCTGATCAACAGCAATCCGGCGACGATCATGACCGACCCTGAGCTGGCCGATGCGACGTATGTTGAGCCGATTACTCCAGCTGTTGTGGAGAAAATCCTTGAAAAGGAGCGGCCTGACGCCATCCTTCCGACGATGGGTGGACAGACGGCACTGAATATCGCTGTGGCCCTCGCTGAAAGCGGCGTACTGGAGAAGTACGGAATCGAATTGATCGGGGCAAAACTCGAAGCGATCAAGAAGGCCGAAGACCGAGAGTTGTTCCAGGATGCGATGACGCAGATCGGCCTTGAATCACCCCGGGGCAGGTTCGTCCATAACATGGATGAGGCTCTGGAGGTTGCCGAGGAGATGGGGTTGCCAATCATCATTCGGCCCTCCTTTACATTGGGGGGCACCGGTGGGGGGACGGCATACAACCTTGAAGAGTTCCGCGAAAAGGTCGAGCATGGACTCTCCAGCAGTCCAATTCACCAGGTCCTTGTCGAAGAATCGGTGATTGGCTGGAAGGAATATGAGCTGGAAGTGATGCGTGATCTCAGAGACAATGTCGTCATCATCTGCTCGATTGAGAATTTCGATCCCATGGGCGTCCATACCGGAGACTCGATCACGGTCGCTCCTGCACAGACCCTGTCCGACAAAGAATACCAAGTGATGCGCGACGCAGCGATAAAGATCATTCGCCAGATCGGCGTTGAGACCGGTGGTTCAAACATTCAGTTCGCGATCAATCCGGACGACGGGCGAATGATTGTGATCGAAATGAATCCTCGCGTTTCCCGTTCGTCAGCGTTGGCGTCGAAAGCAACGGGATTTCCGATTGCCAAGATTGCAGCGAAACTTGCGGTGGGGTACACGCTGGATGAAATCCCCAATGACATTACGAAAGAGACGCCGGCATCGTTCGAGCCCACGATTGATTACTGTGTGGTCAAGATTCCGCGCTGGGATTTCGAGAAGTTCAAAGGTGTCGATGACACGCTCGGTGTGCAGATGAAATCTGTTGGAGAGGCGATGGCGATCGGGCGGACATTCAAGGAGGCATTTCAGAAAGCGCTTCGTTCTCTGGAGCAGGGAAGGTTTGGCCTGGGGGCAGACGGAAAGGACGTTCTCGACATCCGGAGCCTTCCTGACAGCAAACGTGACGAAGTGAAGAAGAAAGTCCTGGATCGTCTGAAAATGCCGAAACCGAACAATGTCTTCTACATGCGATACGCATTTCAACTGGGAGCAACAATCGACGAGTTGTTTCGGGTGACGAAAATAGATCCATGGTTCCTGTACAACATCAAACAGATTGTCGATTTTGAGGAAGAGTTACATGGATACAACGTATAAATTTCGATGGATTGTGTCGGCAGCGTTTCTGCTGTTGCCCGTTGCCGCATCCGCACAACAGACCATTCCGCCGGACAAAGAAGGCTTGTTGAAAGGCCTTGGCATGGGATTGGCAGAGATCGCGGAAATCAACAACTATCCGGGACCGAAACGCACGCTTGATCTCAGAAACGAACTCGGCCTGACGAGAGATCAACTGAAGAAAACTGAAGCGTTGGACAAAGTTGTTGCCAGCGCAGCCGTGGCAAAAGGCGAAGAGATTGTCCTCGCAGAAGAAGAATTGTCGAAGCTCTTCGAAGCGGGAACGATCAATGAAAAAGTCTTGCGATCCAAACTCGAGGAGATAAGTAAGTTGAGAGCGGATCTTCGCTTCACACATCTGCAGGCACACCTACGAATGAAACAGATTCTGACGCCTGATCAGATCAAACGATACGCAGAACTCAGAGGACATGAAGCAAAGCACTAAAATTAGAGATCCTCTTATCCGGGTCACTCGCGAAGTTCTGTTCAAAGCTAAGCAATACGGTTTTTCGGACAGGCAGCTTGCGCAGATCTGGGGAACCACGGAGAAGGCCCTCCGCCAGCTTCGCAAGGAAATGGGCGTGATTCCGGTGTACAAGACTGTCGATACGTGCGCTGCCGAATTCGAAGCTCATACCCCGTATCACTACTCGACGTACGAT
>JBGPAN010000296.1:0-5465 GCA_041480785.1 Bacteroidota bacterium
CCAGAAGCTGCTGGACATCATCGATCGGCACACTCCGCTCCTCGACGCATTCGAGCTGACGAACGAAGTACTGCACAATGCGACGCGCGGAATCTCCGAGCTGATCACTGTTTCCGGACTGATCAATGTAGATTTCGCAGATGTCCGCACCGTGATGCGCGAGATGGGCGACGCATTGATGGGCTCCGGTATAGCTACGGGTGAGAATCGTGCCGTTGAAGCGGCACACGCGGCAATCTCAAGTCCGCTGCTCGATGGCGTCTCCATCGCCGGCGCTCAAGGCATTCTCATCAACGTAACAGGCGGCAAGAATATGTCGCTTGTGGAAGTCGATGAGGCCACGAGCGTCATTCATGACGCAGCCGGTGATGATGCGAACGTCATTCTCGGCACGGTGATCGACGACAACATGAAGGATGAAATCATGGTCACGGTGATCGCCACTGGCTTCAACAAGAAGGCCATGGCCGTGAAGACACCGCCGAAGACCGTGTCGAAACTGATCGACCGCATTCCGTCGGGACCGAACGATTTGCAGAAGTTCGAAGAGCCCACATTCTTGCGTCGCGGCATTGACATCTCCATCCAGGCGCAGCGCGAATCGGAGAAGAGTGACGAGAAAATCGACAAGGCCGATCCGGATAAACCGGCGTTCCTGCGAAAGATCATGGACTAAGCTTCCCACGAGCGGGTTCTGCTGTCTCGCTCGAGTTTCTGTTGTACGAATGTGGTCATCAGGGCGGTTCCACCCGTCCTGACAAATCGATCACGGATGCATCATACATCTCCGTCCCCGCGAAGGGAACGATACTTCGCGGGGATTTTTTTTCCTCGCCCCGCATTCGTTGCTTCTCTGCTGCTCTTTCCCTACATTTTTGATGTGCGCTCATTCTTCAAGATTCTTTCCGTTGTCCTCTTCTTTTTGACCGCCCTTTCGGTCTACGCCCAACCACGCGTTGAAAGCCAATTCCGCATCGCACGACTCAAATATAGTGGTGGCGGCGACTGGTACAACGATCCGTCGGCTGAAGTCAACCTGCTTAAGTTCATCAAAGACAATACTGCGATCGACACTGATCCGCGCTACGAGTTCGTCGATCTCACAAGCGAAAAACTTCCTTCCTACCCGTTCCTGTTCATGACCGGACACGGGAATATTGTTTTCTCTGATTTTGAGATACAGCGCCTGCGATCATATCTATTAAATGGCGGGTTTCTCTACGCTGATGACGATTATGGTATGCACAAGGCATTTCGAAGGGAAATGAAGAGGCTCTTTCCTGATCAGGATTTTGTCGAACTCCCTTTTAGTTACGGGCTCTACTCCTGTCATTTCAATTTCCCAAACGGCGTTCCAAAGACGCACGAGCATGACGGCAAGCCGCCGCAAGGGTTTGGGCTGTTCTACAAAGGCCGGCTGGTCGTCTATTATACCTATGAATCTAACCCCAGCGACGGGTGGGCCGACCCCGAGGTGCACGGCGACCCCGAATCTGTTCGCCAGGAAGCGCTTCGGTTCGGAACGAACATTGTTGTGTGGGCGTTGAGTCACTGAAGGCCTGGTTATGAAAGAACAATGTTGAAATTCGAAACACGAATATCGAAATCCTAAGTGAAATTCGAAATGCTAGTGTCGAAATCCTAAATTGATTGCGCTATTCAGTGGAACCTTTTTCATTTGAGTCATCCGCCCCAATTATCTTTTGCTTGAGAACTGTGTATTTCACATTCTTTTGAGTTTTGGATTTGTTTAGGATTTAGTGTTTCGCATTTCGAATTTCGCCCGACCCTTGACATCATCCTCACACATATTGACCGATATTCTCCAGCGTCTTTCCGCGACGCGAAAGCGCCAACACTCTGTTGAGCTTCGCGCCAACATCCTTTCATTCTGCACGATTGCTGTCCTCACGCTCATCGCCGCGTCGCTTCTCGAGTTTGCATTCAGACTCGACAGCCCAAGCCGGACGGTTCTCTTTTTCGTCATTGCCGCGTTCGTTGGCTTGTTCTGCATCTGGTATGTCGGCCGCCCTGTCTTGAAAGCTCTCGGCATCCTCCGGTCAGCGGATGATTTTGAGCTGGCAAAGATCGTCGGGGCATCGTTTCCCCAGATTCACGACCGACTGCTAAATCTCCTCCAGCTGCATGAGGAAATCGTTGCCGGGAAGTCTTTGTACTCCCCCGAGCTTGTCGATGCTTCGTTTCAGGATCTTGCTCATAACATCCGCGACGTCAATTTTACTGCTTCGATCGACGCTTCGCCTGTCGTGCGCTCGACAAAACTGTTCGCCGTCAGCGTCTTCGGCTCGGCTCTTCTTGTCTTTACATCTCCAGGGCAATTCACGAACGCGTTGTATCGTATCGCCCACTTTAACACGGTGTTTGTTGTACCAGCAGAATTCGCACTTGAAGTGACGCCAGGAAACAGCGAGGTCATCAAAGGACAAACGGTCCAGATTGCTGTCCGCGTCCAGACGGTTCATCTCTTGCTTGAAGCCACACATCAGCATGCTCTGGATCTGTTCTGGCGACTGGAGGGAACACAGGGCTTTGAGCACGCTGAGCTTCGACCAGATTCTGCAGGAATATACAAGACCACATTCCAAAACATTCGGGGCACAACGGAGTATTACGCGACCATTTCCAATACAGAGAGTCAACGTTACAAGCTCAGCATCGTTGACCGGCCCGTCTTCCGATCGTTCCAGGTGCGACTCGAGTACCCCGGCTACACAAAGCTGCCGCCGAAGGCTCAGGATGAATTCATTGGCGATGTGACAGCCCTTGCCGGTACGAAAATCACTCTCACGGGAATCGCAAGCAAAGATCTTCGCGGGGGCACGGTCGTTTTCGGTGCAGGGAATCCGCTCCCGTTGGCGGTCAACAATCAGAAGTTCTCTGCGTCTTTCCTACTTGAAACCGAAACGGACTACCATGTCCAGGTCAACGACACCGAAAACCTCGTTAATGCGGATCCGATCCGCTATCAACTGAAAATCATCCCTGATGAGTCGCCGACGGTCGCTCTCCTTCAACCGGGACGCAATATCGACCTGACCGGAGATCCGTTCCTCCGCCTTTTGATACAAGCCAAAGACGACTTCGGAATATCGGCCCTTCGGATTGGGTACCGCATGGTCCATTCCCGTTACGAGAAGCCATGGGAATCGCCCCGGTTCGTTTCCATTGCACTCCCCGCCGGCAATTCAACAGAGCTTGAGTTGCCGTACACATGGGATCTGACGCCCCTCCATCTTGTTCCTGAGGACGTGATCGAATACTTTGCAGAAGTGTTTGACAATGACGCGGTCCGCGGGCCCAAGTCGGGAAAGAGTCAGACATTCTTGATTCGTCTTCCTTCACTCGACGAAGTCTTTGCGGAGGTGGATAAAGGACATGAGGCATCGCTTGACGATATGAAGCAGGCGCTCCAGGACGCCAAACAGTTGAAGGAGAAAATCGAGTCCGTCAACCAGGATATGAAGAAAAACAAGGAGATGGACTGGCAGCAGCAGAAAAAGCTGGAGGAGATGTCGAAGAAATACCAGGAGCTCCAGAAGAAGTTGGACAACGTTCAGAACAAGCTCAACGAGATGGTCCAGAAGATGGACCAGCAGCAGGTGCTTTCAAAAGAGACGATGGAGAAGTATCAGGAACTTCAGCAGATGTTCGAACAGCTGAACTCCGCCGAGCTTCAGCAGGCGCTCAAGCAAATGCAGCAGGCGATGCAGAATCTGAACAAAGAGCAGCTCCAGCAGGCAATGCAGAAGCTGACGTTTTCCGAGGACCAGTTCCGACAAAGCATCGAGCGCACGATTGAGCTGCTGAAACGTATCCAGATAGAACAGAAAATTGACGAGGCACGCAAGCGAGCTCAGGAACTCGAGCAGACGCAGAAGGAACTGTCCCAGGAAACATCCAAGGCTGCGAACGACGAGCAGAAACGAAACGAGCTCGCGAAGAAGCAGAACGATCTGGCCGAGAAACAGCGCCAGCTCGAGCGCGAAACGGCTGATGTCCAGAAGCGCATGGAGGAATTTTTTGCCGAGATGCCTGCCGATCGCATGCAGCAACTGAACGCCAAGATGCAGGCACAGCAACTTGGACAAACCATGAACCAGGCCGGCAGACAGATGCAAGCCGGACAGATGCAACAAGCCCAGGAGATTCAGCAGCAGGTCGAGCAACAGCTCCAGGACCAGTCGAAGCAACTGCAGTCGATACAGCAAGAGATGCTGCAGAAACAAATGCAGCAGACGCTGAATGCGCTGCGCCGGGCAACGAACGATATGCTGGAACTCTCCAAGCGCGAGGAAAGTCTGAAGCAGCAGGCACAGGCAGCACCGACGAACTCACCGCAATTGCGCCAGAATGCGCAGGATCAGATGCGAGCGATGCAGGATATGCAGAACGTCATTCGCGGGTTGGGAGAACTTTCGAAACGTTCATTCGCCGTAACACCGGAAATTGGACGCTCGATCGGAGAGGCGATGACACATATGCAGGGATCACTCGAAGCTCTGGAAGGGCGAAATGGCTATGGTGCATCGCAGGAAGAGGGCCTTTCGATGAGTTCACTGAATAAGACCGCAACGCAGCTTCAGGGTGCCATGCAGAATATGATGCAGGCGAGTGGGTCCGGCATGGGTGGACTTATGCAGCAGCTTCAGATGATGGCAGGTCAGCAGCAGTCCATCAACATGCAGACGCAGAGCATGCAGCAGGCAGCAGAGGCGGCACGATTAGCGGTCGAACAGGAAGCTGTCCGCAAATCTCTCGAGCAATTGAACCAAGAAGCGCAAGCAAGTGGTGAGCAAAAGAAAATGCTTGGTGATCTCGACAAGATTGCCGAAGAGATGAAAGAAGTGGTTCAGAACCTCACGCAGAACAACGTCAATCCGGAAACGATCCGCAAGCAGGAACGCATTCTCTCGCGCTTGCTCGATGCCTCAAAGTCGATGCGCGAGCGTGACTACGAGAAAAAGCGAAAAGCCACAACAGGCACACAGGTTGCCCGCCGCGGCCCCGGTGATCTTGATCCCTCATTACTTGAGGGAAAAAACAAACTGCTGGAAGACCTCCTCAAATCCCTCGAACACGGATACTCCAAAGACTATCAGGAGCTGATCCGCAAGTATTTCGACGCCCTGCAGAAACTCGAGACGCAGAAGCAGTAGTGTGTCCGACCCCAACCTCACCTTCCCCGAATCCCGCCAAAAGACAGCGGGACGCAAAAAACGCGGAGGGGAAGGTGGCGATGGGATTCGTGTTACCAGATCGTATTGCCAATCGATTTACATAGCACCTAAACATGAACTATTTTAGAGGTTGTCTCAAAAGTATTTTGACATCGTCGAGCAATAAAGAACAGGTAAAGCCATGCAAGTTACATGAGCGATAGACAGCTTGGGCGCAAGAGCGACCTTCTTCAAGTTGTGAGCAATGCTGAGGAGCCCAATCTCGAC
>JBGPAN010000297.1:0-5429 GCA_041480785.1 Bacteroidota bacterium
AGAATCAATTCCCTTGGAAGCACGCCAGATGTCCGGTCGGAGCCCCACCACACCCTCGTCCACATCACACTCCCGGTCCTTGTGCTGGGTTCTTGCTCATGAACAATATTTCGTATAGATTGACGCACCTATCAGTTCTGCAGGCAGAATTCTGACAGATTGAATGACTCATTGATTTGACGATCGTACGAGGAACTCTCTATGCCACTACCGAAATATGCCTACTTTGGAGACAAGATCATTCCTTATTCCGAAGCGAAGGTCGGAGTGCTGACACACGGGTTGAACTATGGGACTGGAGTTTTCGGAGGAATCCGAGGCTACTGGAATGAAGAGGAGAAAGAGCTTTTCGTTTTCAGACCAATCGATCACTTCCAACGCTTCCTGGAGTCAACGCGATTGCTGCGGATGGAACTCCCGCAAACCCGTGAAGAGGCGGTCAAGATCCTCATCGAGCTCATCCACAAGGAAGACCTGCACGAAGACATATATGTCCGACCGCTCGCCTTCTACACCGATGAGATCATCGGCGTGAGGCTCCACAATCTCACACCAATCATGACAATTTCGGTCCTTCCCTTCGGTCGGTACCTCGACAAAGAAGAGGGAGCCCATGTGATGTTTTCGTCGTGGAGGAGGATTGACGACAATATGATTCCGGCCCGCGGGAAAATCTGCGGAGCGTATGTCAATTCAGCGCTGGCAAAGAGTGATGCCAATCTAGCGGGATTCGATGAAGCGATCATGCTCAATCAGGACGGACACATCGCCGAGGGTTCCGCCGAAAACGTCTTCATCCTTCGGAAAGGCAAGATCGCCACTCCACCGGTAACAGATAATATCCTCGAAGGCATCACGCGCAATACGATGATGACTCTCCTGCGCGATGAACTCGGGATGGAGGTTGTGGAACGCCCGATTGACAAATCTGAAGTGTATCTCGCTGAAGAAGCATTTATGGTTGCCACGGGAGCTCAGATCGTCGCCATAACACGGATTGACTACCGCAAGCTCGGAAGCGGCAGCATGGGACCGGTAACACAAACGCTACGCGATTTGTATTTCAATGTCGTCCGAGGTAAGGTTTCGAAGTACCGGCCGTGGTGCCATCCGGTGTATGGAAAGATGTAGTCGAATGAGATCCTTCGGCGGTTTGGAACCTCTTCCCGACCGCTCACATATCGGATTGAGAGCAACGTAAGTGCCACGCACCTCAACAGGTGCGTGGCACTTCTCGCTTCGACCAGGGAGCGGACCTGACGGGATCTGGCAACCCTAATGACGTGCCCGAGGCGGGATCCTAGACAAGGAGCGTTTGCAGTTTGGCGAGCACATCTTCAGTGAATTCACGCGGTGCTCGTGAGACAAAAGTGGCATTCCGAGCTTTCCAGTCGAGGGAACGCACTTGATCGGAGAGCACGACACCGGAGAGTTGATTCCCCTCTGGAATTCTCACCTCGAAAGGATATCCCTTTTCCTTGCTCGTGATCGGACAGCAGAGCATGAGCCCCACCGCCCTGTTGTAAGCGAGCGGTGAGAGAACAATGGCGGGCCTTTTCCCGGATTGCTCATGGCCAGCCTTAGCCGTGAAATCAATCCAAACGATGTCACCCCGAGCGGGACAATAGGCTGACATCACCAGATCTCCTTTCCCTCGGCTCTTCCAAGGTCGAACTCGCCATGGGCATTTTTCCTTGTGACTTTTGCCAGAAGCTTTCGAAGAGAGTATTGCTTTTTTCCTCTGACTTCCAAAACAATCTTGCCGTCATCAACTTCCACCCCGACACGTGACCCTGCTTTGATGTTCGATTCCTCAACAACATGTTTTGAGAGTCGAACGGCAAGACTGTTGCCCCACTTCTGCACCGTGGTTTCCATGATTGATCCTTTACGTATCTACATTGAAGATACACAACAGAGGAGCAGATGTCAAGATGAATCTGTTGGCAGAACGTCTTGCGGGTCACGGCGGTCAGGGATCATTTCCCGATCGCTAACAGCACATGTCGGATTGAGAGCGACGCAGGTGCCACGCACCTCGCAGGTGCGTGGCACTTCTAGCTCCCGCCGGGGTACGGACCCCGGCGGCCAAGCCAATTTCTGTTACATGTATACAACCAGGCCCCGACTTTCGTCGCGGCCCGTTACGTTTCTCCATAGTCTGCCAACTGTCCGCTGCTTGCTGTCTACTTGTCCCCATTCACCTTTTTTAGTGCCTCAAACATCGCAACGACGTTCTTCAACGGAACGTTGCCCTGGATGTTGTGAACAGCGTTGAACACAAATCCTCCACGCTTTCCAAAGATGTCGCACCGCTGTATGACTTCTTTGCGAACCTCATCGGGCGAACCGAACATCAACGTCTTCTGCGTATCAACACCGCCCCCCCAAAACACGATGTCCCGGCCAAATTCCTTCTTCAGTTGCTCAGGCTCCATACCGGCAGCGGAGCACTGAACCGGATTGAGAATATCAAATCCTGAGTCAATGATCGATGGAATCAATGTAATGACCGATCCACACGAGTGCTTAAACGTCTTCCATGTCGTGTTCAGATGGATCCAATCGTTGATTCGCTTGTAGTACGGCTGGTAGAGAGATTTGTACGTGTCGACAGAGCAAAACGTAGACGATTGCGTTCCAAAGTCCGTTCCGCACACAAACACAGCGTCGACCTGATCACCAACCCGGCTCTTGATCTTAGCCAGGTTGTCGATCGCAACGGAGCATTGTCTTTCAAACACTTCATGAATGTACGGCTGCCTTGTTAATGTCGAAACATACCATTCTTCGATATCCCGAATCCCCTTGGGGTGCTTGAGGAACGGTGCGGGCACAAGAGCGATATCTCCAAACGCCATTCCGCCAAACGTGGCGATGACAGCACGCCCTGTCCTCGCCTTTGCCATCGTTTCCCGCTCAAAATAGTCCAAGGTGCTGTCGCTGATTGCCGAAAATTCTTCCATGTTGTCTCGGGAATCCAGTTTCCCCTCGTCAATCGGTTCTTGCCTGACGATGGTGTCGAAAAAGAAGCCCCCTTTGGGCATGCGGCCCGAGGCCGGCGCCGAAAGATCTCCCTTCGGATAGATGAGCGTATCACCCTTCTCGTCTTTGGTCGTCATAAACTGTTCAGAGACAAGAACCTCAAGGCCATCATACAGGCGCCAAGGTTTCCAGCGGTCATTGGGAAAACCGAACATTGTCTCTTCAGGAAACACTCCTTCGATGTCGATGCCAAGCGCCTGCTTCAGGTCTTCTTCAATATAACCGAGCATTTGATATGGTTCGTGGACCTTCACTGGCTGCCTAGCGAGGCCGTAGTGGTCGCGCAACCCGGCGACAATTTTCACGTGGAGCCCCGTCACTGCCGTTCCGCCGAAATCGATGGGAATGCGATCGGGCTGTTGATGCTTAAGAGCTGCGACAATTCGTTCTTTGCTGGTCATAGAACCTTCACAGTATTGTTCAATTCGTCCTTCGATCCGTCGTTTCATCCGTAGCCGCAGACTTCAGTCTGCGTCTTCGGTGTGCTTCACTCTGCGTCCCATCGATCAAGGTCATACACAGTCGATCCTTTATACGGGTATTCGTGCCACGTGCTTACCAAGCCCTTTCTGACCGGATTCTCGAGGATGTATCGCAAATGATTTGACATGTCATCCTCGGTCCGCAAGATATGATCGTGGAAATCTTTCTGCCAAACAGTACCCAAGCCGGCCTTTGAAAAAAGAAATCCCGTCTTTTGTTTGAACATCCTCATGACGCGATAGGTATCTGAATCTTCCCCTGTGCCCCTCAGCAATATGTGCACATGGTCGGGCATGAATTGAAAGATGACCACATCGCATTTTCCTCTCGCAGCTTCGTCAATCAAAACCTTGGCAGCTTGCTCTACACAGAGTGGCTTTGAGAACAAAGACGCTCTGTTCCTCGTGCACGCTGTGTAGGCGACGCTTACAAGTCCTTTGTATAGATCAAGAGACAGCCTATGCTTCTTTTCTGAGATTGCCAACATTCCAAGCCTGCCAATGATTTCGATCTCAAGATCGCTCATACCCGCGTGAGTTCAAAACAAATCACGTTGGCAGTTTGGTGCTCAGATCACAGATAA
This sequence comes from Bacteroidota bacterium, assembly GCA_041480785.1. Taxonomy (GTDB): domain Bacteria; phylum Bacteroidota; class Ignavibacteria; order UBA10030; family UBA10030; genus UBA9647. The sequence goes on from JBGPAN010000297.1 coordinate 4,112, forward strand.
AGCTACGCAATCTGAAGATTGCGATTACGGGTCATCCTATGGACGCCCTTGTCAGGTGATTCTGGAAAAGCCTCGAGCACCAGGACCACAAGATCCGGCTTCTCGACCCTGAGCTTGGAATACAACGACTCCTGCAAAGTACTGCCCAGTTTGTCCTGGAATGCCCGCGCTGCTTCTCCGAAGAAGGTATTCCACATTGCACAAAAGCGCAAGTGGCGCATCGATCACTTTACCTTTGAGATCTTCACCACCCAAGCATGCTCGCAAGGAGGATTCTGCCTGACACTTTCCGGGACGTCGATCAGAACGCCGTCACCATCTGGCTTCCAGGATAATTCACGACTCACGCCAAGCACGGTTACTTTTGCTCCTGTCGTGGGTTGAAGGCTCTTCAGCGAGATGCTTTGAGGCGGTCGATTCTCGTCCTTCCCCGGAAGGTAGACTGCATAGACAGCTCCGCCGCCTTTCTTCTTTGTGAGACAAACCTTCCCCTCTTTGTATGGTGCGACAGCACGAGTCTCGTAGATCGCTTCACTATTCACCTTCATCCAAGCAGCCATTCCTTTCAGGCGGTCATAGGCGTCAGGCGCCCACTCTCCTTCAGGGGATGGGCCAATGTTCAACAAGAGGTTTCCACCTTTGGCAACAACGTCGACAAGAAGATGGACAAGCTCACGGACAGACTTGTATCGATCGGTCTTGACGTAAGACCAGCTCGTCGCCATTGTGATGCAGGACTCCCAGGGAACACTGAGCGCCTTCTCTGGAACCCTATTCTCGGGCGTAAGGTAATTCTCATATTGTCCATTCACCCAACGGTCGACCACCAGAAGTCCCGGTTGATGCTGACGTGCCATCTTTGAGATCCGCGCCATGTCGACATCCTGGTTGTAGTTGTTCTTTTTCCCCCACGACTCGAACTCCTTTGGCATGTTATTCAGCGGACGAACCCAGGCTCCATCCAGCCAGAGTAAATCGACCGAACCGTAGTTCGTCATGATTTCTTCTATCTGGTTGTAGGCATAGTCTTTAAACGACTGCCATCGGTCAGGATGTTTTGCCGGATCGTAGTTGACATGTCGATCGGGTGTCGGAAAATACGGCCACCAATAGTCGGGAGAATGCCAGTCCGGCTTTGAATAGTAAGCCCCGATCATCATCCCTCTTTTGCGGAAAGACTCAAAGATTTCCTTTGCGACATTCGCCTTCGGATTCCTGCCGAATGCACAATCTGCGGATGTGATTTTGTAATCGGTAGTCTTGGTGTCGAACATGCAGAAGCCGTCGTGGTGCTTCAATGTGAAGATCACATACTTCA
>JBGPAN010000298.1:0-5421 GCA_041480785.1 Bacteroidota bacterium
CTGCCATTACCTACGGCAAGTTCGAGAACGGGCTCCAGTACTACATAAAGGCTAACAAAAAGCCAGAGAAACGAGCTGAACTCCGGCTCGCCGTGAAGACCGGCTCTGTCATGGAGGATGACGATCAGCTGGGGCTTGCTCACTTCTGTGAGCACATGGCATTCAACGGCACCAAGAGCTTCCCCAAGAATGAGATCATCAACCTTCTCGAAAAGGAAGGCATCCGACTCGGTCCGGACGTCAACGCGTACACAACCTTCGACCAGACCGTGTACATGCTTCAGATTCCGACCGACTCCGCCGAGATCGTGGAGAAGGCCTTCAAGATCCTGGAGGAGTGGGCATCGGCCGTCAGCTACGACGACAAAGAAATCGACAAAGAGCGCGGTGTGGTTGTTGAAGAGTGGAGACTCGGCAGGGGCGCTTTTATGCGCGTGTTCGACAAGCATATTCCTAAACTCTATTACAATTCGCAATACGCGAAGCGCATTGTGATCGGGAAGAAAGAGATCCTTGAGAATGCGCCGTACGAAACTTTGCGCCGTTTTTACCGCGATTGGTACAGGCCTGAATTAATGGCAGTTTCCGTTGTCGGGGATTTCGACAGGGCTGTGATGGAGCGGCTGGTCAAAGAGCATTTCTCGAAGCTCACAAACAAGAAGCCGGCGCGCGAAAGAACAGAATACACGATGCCGGATCACACACAGACACTAGTCTCAGTGGCGTCAGACAAAGAACTGCCGTACACATTAATTCAGATGTATTTCAAAAGAGACCTCGAAATCGAGAAGACCTTCGCCGACAGCAGAAAGAGCCTGATTTCGCAACTCTACGATGCGATGCTCAACAAGCGCCTGCAAGAGCGACTTCAGCAGCCGAATCCTCCGTTTGTCGGCGGATTCGCCAATGACAGTCGGGACCTCGGCCATCGACAGTCATTCACACTGTTTGTTCAGGCCAAAGAGAATTCCATCCTCGACGGGCTGGACTACATCCTGACGGAAGCGTACCGGGTGAAACAATCCGGCTTCACTGCCACGGAATTGGAGCGACAAAAAACCGACGTGCTCCGCCAATACGAACGCCTGGTGAATGAGAAGGACAAGACAGAGTCCCGCAACTATGCAGATGAGTATGTCCGAAATTTCCTGCAGCAAGAACCCATTCCGGGAATTGAAGTCGAATATGCCATCGCGAAGCAATTCCTCCCGGGAATTACTCTTGACGAGGTGAACAAGCTCGCGGACGTCAAGATGGTCCACGGAAATCGAGTGGCGGTAATCTCTGCCCCTGAGAAAGAGAGTGTGAAAATTCCGACAGAAGCCGAGGTCATGGCTGTCATCGACGCGGCCGGCACGAAAAAGACCGAGGCGTACGTCGATAAAGTCATCAACAAGCCCTTGATCGCGACGACTCCCAAGGCCGGGAAAGTTGTCAGCGAGAAAAACATTCCATCGATCGGTGTTACTGAATGGAAGCTCTCCAACGGCGCACTCGTGGTGTTGAAGCCGACGGACTTCAAGAACGATGAGATTCTGTTCTCAGCGTACAGCAACGGAGGAACGTCTCTGTCTTCCGACCCGGATTTCATGTCGGCATCCTTTGCCGGGCAGGTCGCCAGCATGAGTGGCGTTGGCGAGTTCGACGCCATCTCGCTTTCGAAGTTGCTTAGCGGCAAAATCGTCAACGTGAATCCAATGATCTCCTCCATCTCCGAGGGCTTCTCCGGAAGCGCCTCACCGAAAGACCTCGAGACTCTCTTTCAGTTGACATATATGTACGCGACAGCTCCGAGGAAGGACACGAGCGCGTTCGGCGCAATCATGACGAGATTTCGGGCAAGCATTCAAAACCGCAGTGTCAGTCCGGAAGGGGCATTCTACGATACCGTCGGCGTAACGATGGCTCAGTACCATTACCGTGCCCGTCCTATGACTCCGAAGTTGCTGGACGAAATCAAGCTCGAAAGAGCTCTCGAGTTCTACAAAGATCGATTCGCTGATGCGAGCGATTTCATTTTCTTCTTCGTCGGCAGTTTTCAGCAGGACAAGATCAAACCGTTGGTCGAACAATATCTGGCAAGCCTCCCTTCGACGAACCGGAAAGAATCATGGCGAGACGTCGGCATCTATCCCCCCAAAGGTGTGATCAACAAAGAAGTGTTTCGGGGCATCGAACCAAAAAGCTCGGTGATGATCAGCTTTTCGGGACCATTCGATTGGAACGCTCAGAACAGGTACGATTTCAATTCGCTCCTGGAGCTGACGAACATCAAGCTTCGGGAAGTGATCCGCGAAGAAAAAGGAGGAACGTACGGAATCGGTGCGTATGGGGCCCCTTCACTCTATCCCCACAAAGAATACAGCATCTCCGTGAATTGGGGCTGCAATCCCACACGTGTGGATGAACTTGTGAAGACAGTCATGGTACAGCTCGACAGCCTGAGAACAAAAGGCCCTGACCAGGTCTATGTGGACAAGGTCAAGGAGATGCAGCGAAGGAACCGTGAAGTGAACTTGAAGGAGAATCGCTTCTGGCTTTCGCAATTCCGTGTGGCCTATGCAAACGGCGAGAACCCCGAAGAGCTTCTCGGCTTCAACAAATTGGTCGACAATCTCTCCGTCGGCGCGATGCAGTCAGCAGCAAAGAAGTTCTTCGATACGAACAACATGGTGAAGGTCGTGCTGTTCCCGGAGAAGAAGTAGATGGCATCTCAAAAATCAGTTTGTCCCAAATAATAATCCCACGCAAAGACGCAAAACTTGTGAATGTATCCCCTTTGCGTTCTTTGCGACTTCGCGTGAGTATTTTTGAGTTTTAGTCGGGGCGATGAAGGCTGCGCCGCGCAGCCTCATCATATTCCACGATTCACAAATCCCTGAAGCACCTGACGGAGGTTCTTGATGCTCCTCGGTCACTATGCAGTGGCACTTGCCGCAAAAAAGGCAGCCCCGAAGACTTCCCTCGGAACACTCCTCATCGCGGCGCAACTCCCTGACCTCCTCTTCCCTTTATTCGTGCTGCTCGGCCTGGAACACGTTCGGATTGCTCCCGGTATCACGGTCGTTTTTCCGATGGATCTCTACGATTATCCGCTTTCCCACAGCCTCCTCGCAGGCCTTGTCTGGTCAGTGTTGCTCGCCTCTCTCTACTATGGCTTCCGGAGGGAAAAACGAAGCGCGATCATCATAGGCTTGGCTGTCATCAGCCACTGGATCCTGGACCTCATCACACACCGGCCGGATTTGTCGCTGGGATTTGGCACCGGCACCTATGTCGGGCTGGGGCTGTGGAATTCGCTCGCCGGGACATTGATCGTGGAGTCGGGCTTGTTCATCATCGGAATAACCCTCTACGTGCAAACGACGAAAGCGAGCGATCGCATCGGGTCAATCGGGTTCTGGTCGTGGATCGGCTTCCTCTCAGCAATGTATGCCGGCAGTTTCTTCGGAGCGGACTCGTCGATTGATACTCTCTCGACCGTTATGCTTATGGCCGGTTCCTGGGCGCTCATTCTTTGGGGACATTGGGCCGACAAACACAGAAATCCAAAAGATGCTTGACTCAGGCCGCTCAAATCGGAGGGGAACATGTTCCTTGGTCACTACGCGGTAGGACTCGCTGCAAAAAAGGCGGTTCCGAAAGTCTCACTCGGAACCCTCTTCCTGGCTGGACAACTGGTTGATCTACTTTGGCCTGTGTTTCTCCTTCTCGGCCTCGAGCATGTGAGGATCGATCCTGGCAACACAGTGGTGACTCCTTTCGACTTCTACGACTATCCCATCACGCATAGCCTTGTGGGAGCCGTTCTCTGGTCGTGCCTCTTTGGACTAACCTACTACCTCCTGAAGAAGGAAAAGCGCACCGCAGCGGTGGTCGGTCTCGTCGTGTTCAGTCATTGGATTCTCGACCTGATCACTCACCGCCCCGATCTTTCACTGGGGTTGGGAGGGACCACATACTTCGGTCTTGGATTGTGGAATTCCTTCGTTGGGACAATCGTCGTAGAAGCCGGGCTGTTCGCCGGGGCGATCGTTCTCTATGTTCGGACGACAACCGCGAAGGATCGCATCGGATCCATTGGCTTCTGGGCACTGGTCGGAATCCTGGCCCTGATCTATGTCGGAAACATCACAGGACCACCTCCTCCGAGCGCATCGATCGTTGCGGTGGCTGGAAATGCTTCGTGGCTTTTTGTCCTGTGGGCGTATTGGGTGGACAAACATCGGGCGGTGAAACTGCCCGCGTCGACGGCATAGCCATCGAAATTGGTAGATCTTGATTGCATGACTTCCATTCTCAGGAGCCGTGCGTGAACAGCGATGCAGAAAACAGAACCAAATCCTACGACAACGGAGGAAACAATGAGAACTTCTGTTCGGTTCATTGTGCTCGTTTGCGCTCTGACGCTGAAATTGAATATTCTCGTCGCCCAGAACATGCACCTCGAACCTGGGGTCGAGCGTTGGGCAATAAAGACAAGCCTCCTCGATCACCCTCAGAAGAAGAAGGTCCCACTCGCTGAATTGCTTGCACTGGCAAATCCCGTCGATCAGGAAGATTCCAAATACGATAGTGTCAGAATTCCGTTTGCGATTGGGCCACATCATCTGCAAGAGGGTGAGATCGTTACAACGACGGCCTGGTTGCATCTTGTCGCCCTCGAGGATGACTCCAAGAATCACCGCGACGGCGATTACCATATCCAGATTCGCAGTTCCCGGGAATGGCAAGACAGTTGTCTCGTCGTCGAAGTCCCCTATCCGGAATTCGTCTCCGATCCTGCCCTCGCAGAAAAGTGTGGGACAGTCCGTCAGTTCATCAAGGATCATCTCTTACAGGGGAAGGAACCAGGAACGCGAGGAAACAAGATTGATCACCCCGTCTACGTTACCATCACGGGACAACTGTTCTTCGATCTCCCTCATGTGAAAGGCAATCCCAGAGGCAAGCGAGGAATGAAATCCTACACACCATGGGAAATCCATCCCGTCACGGCGATCAAGTTTGCGCCGATACCAAAGTAAAGAGCAAGCATCACGCCCTCAGAAGGAGCTTTTGCGTTGAGGGAGGATACGGAGTAAAGAACGCATGGAGGCGAACCTGATTGAAACCACGCTGAACTCTGTGCGTATGAAGGAAGGTACAGACAGATAGTTGTCGCGTGGTTACTGATCGTTCTGACAATAAACAAAGGCATCTGAAAGGGAGTCACAATGGAAGGTCACATTACAGCAGTTGGAGCACTTTGTATTGGTCTCAGCATCATCGCCATCCTTGTCGGCGGATTCATCTTTGTTCTCCTTGCAGGAATAGGCTTTGCGGTCCATGATGGAGACGCGAGCGCGATCTTGTCCACCATCGGATTCATCATTGGAGGCTTTCTGACGATCATATCTATTCCGGGAATCATCGGAGGCA
>JBGPAN010000299.1:0-5419 GCA_041480785.1 Bacteroidota bacterium
ACCACAGTATATGCTTGGATACACATGAAGGAGGGGGTTCAGGAATTGACACTCAACACCTTGAAGAACTCAGGGTTCAACAAAGTACGCATGTGTGTACTTCCGAAAAACTACGACCTGGTTAAACAGGAACCAGAAATCTATCCTTTTCCGATAAAAGAGGTGACACAGGAGCCCCGCGGAAAGGAGACAAAAGTGTGGGACTTCGATCAGTTCAACCCGGAATTCTTTCAACATCTCGAAAAAAGGATCGACGATTTGTCGAAGATGGGCATCGAAGCTGATGTGATCATTTTCCACCCGTACGACAAAGGACGATGGGGATTTGACTCCATGCCTATGGAAGTGAACATCAGATATGTCAAATATCTGACAGCCCGGCTGTCTTCATTTCGCAACGTATGGTGGTCCATAGCCAACGAGTGGGACCTCGTAAGAACCAAAACACACGATGATTGGGATTTGCTGTCACAGACAGTTGTAGAATCAGATCCATACCGGCATTTGTGCTCCATCCACGGCAGTACTGCGAAGTATTATGAGTACTGGAAACCGGAGTTTACTCACATTAGTATTCAAGATGAGGCACCGGTTGAGAATTTTGGAGGTGCGGCCATATTGCGTAACGCATATTACAAACCGATCATCTATGACGAGGTGGGTTATGAGGGAAATCTTCCGCAGCGCTGGGGTCGATACAGTGGCGAACAAATGCTGTATTTGGTTTGGATGGGTGTCATCGCCGGAACATACGTTACTCACGGTGAAACCTACATGTTTAAGAATGAACAAGATACCATCTTCTGGGCCGATGGAGGTGAATTGAAAGGCACAAGCTGGCAACGCATCGCATTCTTGAGGAAGATCGTAGAAGAATGTCCCAACCCTCCCCAATTAGCAGACATCAGTCGTGATCATCGTACTTCGACAGCAGGCAAGGGCTACTATATTGTCTATTTCGGCAAAGAAATGAACGACTCGTGGCTCTTTAACCTTCCGGTCAAAAACGCTGGGTATGAAAGACCAAAACCCGGAACTCACTTCAAAGTTGAGATCATCGATACTTGGAATATGACGATTCAATTGTATCCACTGACTTTTGAAACTGCACCGGAGAACGATTATCGTGTCTTCGACAAGGATTTCAGGAGAGTTAGACTTCCCCTGAGACCTTACGTTGCTTTGCGAATAACTGAAATCATCCATTGAACAGACTGGGTGTCGGCATTCGCATCCCAAGATTGTCATCCGGGATAAAGATCCTCTGCAACCGTCCCCGTGTGGCGAAGTTGTGATCGGGAGTATTCAGCAACAACTCTTCTGTAGTGCATACATGCGGCCCCCGTCCCTCGACTCACCGCCTGCGGCGGTTCGCTCGGGACAGGCTAAAACAAATGCGATGCCCCCTCCTTGGGGGTGTCGTCATTTTTTCATAGTACCCGGTCAGAAATTGGTGTCCTGTTTACCCCGACCGTTTTTTGGTCGGGGCCCCCGTCCTTCGATCCCTCGGCTCCGTCTCAACACAGAACGTTGAGACTTCGCTCGGGATCGAATCCTGAGTTCATCGAAGGGTTCGACTCCGTCCCGCTTCGAAAACAAGCGGGACTCCGCTCAGGACATCTTCGATCATACCTTATCTGTTCCTCCGCTGCAAGTCATGACACTTGTGTTACTGTCCGTATTTCCATTTACACGCTTGTCGGTACTTCGTAACATCCACGATAGACGGGGCGTAGAAGTGTAAGCTTGGTTCCAGGACTGCGCTGTTGCGTCTGTAACGCTGGTTTGGTCAAACGGGATTGCGTGATGTGAGACGGGAGGAGGGCATGAGATTGCCAGTTTGCGGATTGAATTTCCTAACATCCTTCCTTATGTTGATCATAGCTCCAGATGTTCTGCAGAGAAAACAGTATGGTGCGGTCTGGATTGCCGTATCCGACGACCGATAGTGACATCCAGATCTTTGCTGAGATCTTTGAGACTTGGTTACGAACGACATGATGGTGCATAGTGCTTGAATGGTTTTTTGGACCGGAGGTGAGGGAGAAGCAGGGTGTTCTCCGAAAGAATGTTGTAGCAAATATCGTCGATGGGGCAATCTATGCATTTGGGATCAGCTTTGTGGCGATCCAGACAGTGGTCCCTGTTATGGTCAAGCACATCAGCGGCAGTGATTTTGCGGTTGGTCTGGTCCCGGTGCTTTGGACGGCCGGCTTCAATTTCCCGCAGATTTTCATCGCTAATCACGCCCAGCGTTTTCCCTACAAGATGCGGTTGTTCCTGCGAACGGCATTTGTCCAGCGTGTGCCCTGGCTGCTGCTTGCGCTTCTCTCGTTCTTCATGCTTGGCCGGTTGAGTCCGACAGCCGGCACAGTCTCTTTCTTCTTCTTGTTCACACTCGCAGCTGCCACAGGCAGTCTCTGCTTTCCAATTTGGTTTGACCTGATCGCCAAGCTTACACCGGTTAATCTTCGGGGGCGGCTTTTTGCCGCTCGGAATCTGCTGGGTGGCATACTTGGTGTTCTAGCCGGGTTGGTCGTGGAGAGGGTACTTGCGGAGATCGCGTATCCGCTGAGCTATGGAATTCTTTTCACGATCGCCTTCCTCTTCATGGCGGTGTCATATTGGGCGTTGACAAGGTTGAACGAGGAGACCACGTCGGCTGTTCCAGAAGAAGTTCACATTCTTGAATACTATCGCAACCTGCCCCGGATTCTGAAGGGGCAGAAGAACTTTCGCAATTTCCTGATCTCGGACGGGTTGCTGCTCGCCGCAACGATGGCAGGTGCATTCTATGCCGTTCACGCTATTCAGAAGTTCGCCTTGAGTGATTCCTCGGCCGGCCTCTTCACAGTCATGATCATGTGCAGTACGATTATCGGAAATATGTTCTTCGGCACCATCGCTGATCGATATGGCCACAAGGTAAACCTGGTGCTTGCTGCTGCATCGACGGCACTGTCGTGCTTCATGGCGCTTCTGGCGCCTGACCAGGGGTTGTATCTTGTCGTCTTTGTCGGGATGGCGTTTCAGATAGGTTTGAGTGGAATCTCACGACTTTCAATCGTTGCCGAGTTGTGTACCGAGGAGGATCGTCCAACGTACATTGCGCTCACGAACCTTGTGACGTCCCCATGCATTCTCTTTGGTCTCGTTGCCGGTGGTATTGCGGGCCGGTTTGGATACGACGGCGTGTTTCTTATCGCAGGTCTACTGGCAGTTGCTTCGGCGCTGTGGATGGCATTCAGAGTAGAGGAGCCGCGGGAAAACGTGCGAAGGCCGTTCGTTCAATCTGCGCAATACGAGTAAGCGAAACCAGAATTCCTCAATCATTTCCCGTCACTTCCCCCCCCAAATTTGACCCCAGTTTGCATTTGATTTTAGGCAGTAGTAGCTTTGCAGCCAAACATCGTGCCCTCCGCTGACATTCCGGTCTAACCCGTGAAATGCGGGATGAAACCCTGTGGAGTCATGATAACGCGAATACTGTGTTGATAAGATAAAAAGACACAATATCATGGCGCCCATTCCTCCTCAAGCATGCAAAGGACAATGGAGTTATGAAAACACTTACCGGACGTCGACGAAGTATCGGCCTCGCCGGCGGTGCGCTCTGGCTGATTGCGATCAGTATCGTCTTCATCACATGGTCGCTTCTGGCAATCGAAACACCGATGGCGAGACAGGTGCTCCTCGGCACGTTCGTCCTTCTGGGTGCCCTCGTTGTAGCTGGCGTTGTGGTGATTCGCGCAGCGTTGGGCTTGCCGAAGAGCATCGCGCCGCGAACGCCGGAAGAACAACAGATCGGGCGTCGGTTCGCCTGGGTCTTCGGTGCGGAGATGGTGGCGTTCGCAGTGGTCAACTCAATCATCGGAGCCACCGGAGATTTCACGCTGATGCCCTCACTGAATCTCATCGTGGTGGGAGCTCACTTTTTCCCATTGGCACGGATATTTCGCGTCCCACGCTACTACCTCACAGGGCTGCTCTTCTGTGTAATTCCGACGGTCACGCTACTCGCGATTTCAAAACAGTTGGTGATTGGGCACGCGCTCGCCTGGTATGTCGTTCCGAGCCTGGGATGCGGACTTGTAGCTTCGTTGACCGCCGCAGCGGGGTTGCGCGAAGCGTGGCAATCTGTCTCTGAATCACGATCATCCGCCGCCAAGTGAGCGCATGCAAACACCATTCAAGCGAGTGGAGAATCAGTCTACCGATTGAAATGAAAAGCGATCCCCCTTCTTGACACGGCGCTGACTTAAGAGTCATTTTTACCGTGATATTATTTCAGCAGTGCCATTTGCTTCACAATGGTCCGCTGTCCGTCGTTCAACACATAGCAGTAAACACCCGAAGGAAGTCTGGTCGCGTTGAAGACGGCGGAATAACTGCCTGCGTTCTGTGTTCTGTCAACCAACGTTTGTACCTCACGACCCAACAGATCGACAACAAACAATCGCACCCTGCTTTCGCGCTCGAGTGAATACCGTATGATGGTTGTCGGGTTGAAAGGATTAGGGAAGTTCTGCTCAAGGGCTGTCTCGGTGGCGACCGCAGCAATTTGACTGACCGCTGTCGCGGTTTTGTAGGTAACAGTGAGCTTTGGACGGTTCGCAGCAGTGCTGTTTTCTCTAGAGTCGAATCTCTTCGCTGTACTGTTGGTCGATTCGTTTCCTATCAAGATCCAACCGAAGTTGGAGGAAGGGTTAGCAAGCCATCCCTGGACGTCGGCCACCATCTGGGTTGTCGAGCCCCATGAATAAGATCCGACAGCATTCACCTGTGTCGAGGCGGTCACCGTTGATGCGAAATCACCTCCAGCTTTTGTCCAGCTTGTTGATGGGAAAAAACGGTGGACCCAGGTGGCGTCGTTCGTTGACGACGGAGCACCTGACCCCTCGTTGGAATTCGCGTTTGAGGTCCCTTCGCCCCAATCCGCCGTAAGCTTCTGAAGAGAAATGGTCTGAGATGCGGCGTTGCTCTTCGACATGTTCATCGTTAGCGTCACCGACGTGATCGTTGCCGTTGGAGGGATTGTCCCCGGGATGTCGAATTTCAAAAGTGCCCGCCGGATTGTTCCGCCGCCGTTGGAACCCACTCGGCCAACGAACAGATAATCACCCGATCCATCACTCAATGAACCATCCGCCGTCTGATACAAAGTGTTGTCTCTGACGGGATTAAGCACAACCTGCTGTTGCGCGAAAAGAATCTGACAGAAGAAGACAAGAGCCGCGAGAAGAGGGATAGGGCGTTTCACAAGGGATTCCTCATGTTGGGGTTATTTGATTCATTGAACACCTCTATGACTAACAAGTAAGGGGGGTGGAGCGTTCCGTGAATCGAGCAGCAATAGATATGATCGTGGTCCCGCAGGTTGCCTGCGCTATGGAGATGACTCTTCTTTAGAACACATATC
>JBGPAN010000300.1:0-5419 GCA_041480785.1 Bacteroidota bacterium
AGACGGCGCTGATGGGAGCGGTGAGCAAATAATCGAAAATCAGCGCTGAGACAGAGAAGGTGGCCATCTTTTCTCCGAGCGCTTCACGCACAACCTTGTAGACGCCGCCGCGGACGAACATGCTCGAGGACTCGATGTACACTGCACGAATCCCGTAAGCAAAGAGCATGACAAAGAGAATGAACCACGGAGCTGATGGCCCTACGGCCTTTTCTGCAATACCCACCGCATAGTAAGCGCTCGAAGCCAGATCAGATAGAACAATCGCTGATGCCCTCCAGAAGGAGATAAACGAAAGCATCACGGTCGTAATGATGACGACCTTGATTTTCTTGGCGCTTGAGGAATCAGTTGGTTCGGGTACAGAGATATATTGCTGCTTCATGGTTGAGTACAGTACCTGGAGTGGTCTAGATGGAGGTATTGCAGAGTGGGGTCAGCTGGGTGCAGCTGCAACTATCTCCGCTGTCATTCTCCGATGACTCGGAGAGATCTGCGGTGACCGAAAAGCCAAATGTCGATGATAGAGCAGATTCCATGGCAGTTTTTCCGTCGACAATCTAAAGGATGATTCGCTCAAAAGAAACACAAACCGGCCCTATTGCTTAGATTTGGTGAAAATTGGCGAAAACTGCCACTGCTGCACACCGCTCATCTGCATTTTTCGCGCCTCCGCATAAAATATGATAAATCGCGAGTACCTTTCGACGATTCAACGTTATTAGTCGAAAGGTCAGACATAGGAATGGCCCTCCCCAACCTCGCACACGAAAAAGAAAAGCTCATCCTTGATGCCGCGGAGAACAGGTTCGCGCGCTTTGGTTTCTCCAAAGTCACGATGGATGAAATCGCCCAAGACATCGGACTGGCTAAGGCCTCGCTGTACTACTACTATCCGACCAAAGAGAACATCTTCCGGGCCGTGATTGCTCGCGAGCAAGAGAAGTTTCTCCTATCCACGAAAGACATCCTCAAACATCCCAATCCGGCGAGAGAGAAGCTCAAAGCCTATGTTCGACAGCGCATTGCGCTCGGGAATCAGCTGCTCAACCTCAGCGCACTCAGTTCGACGTTCTGGCAGGAGTCCAAGCCCGGATTCAAAGATCTTCTTGTTTCCTTCTCCCGCCAGGAAATGAACATCATCACGGCAATTGTCAGCGAGGGAAGACAGAATCGTGAGTTCGAGGTAGCTTCTCCGGAGAAAACGGCAGAGCTCGTCCTGCATGTTCTTCAAGGACTTCGTCTGCGATTTCTCCAGGCTACGCAAGCCAATGGAGAAACTCGCGAGCAGATTGAGAATTTCGAACAACAGGTGGCTTTGCTTATTGATACTCTATTGCAAGGGATCGTGAAAAGAATCGCACTTTAGAAAGGGTTCAACGAACATGGAACAAGCCCCACGCCAGGATCATCAGCGACCACATGGTCAAAACGTCCAAGCCGAACATCAAGCATCCTCATCCGACGGCGGAAATGACGAAGACGCAATCGAATCTGTTCCCTTGTACAAGAATTTCAAGCTCGTTATTCCCCTCTTCATTGTCATTATCGGGATTGCGATCCTGGCGTACTATTGGTACATCGGATCTCGCGAGTACGTCAGCACCGATGATGCATATGTCGACGCCAATCGGGTGGCCATTAGCGCAAAGATCCTGGGGCGAATTGACAGTCTGACGGCGAACGAAGGTGACACCGTCCAGTCTGGCCAGATCCTTGTCAGGCTTGATGACAGCGATTTGCGTTCACAGCAGGCGCAAGCTCGCACTGCAATGGCTCTCGCACAAGAGAACATTGTCCTTGCCAACGTGAGCCTGGATAAGGCTCAAACGGATTACAGGCGAGCAATGGCTCAGATCAAAGATAATATCATCACCAAAGAACAATTCGACCACGCTCAAAGTGAGTTTGAGTCTGCAAAGGCGCGCGTCGGCATTGCAAACGCTCAGGCGAACTCGGCGAAGGCTCAGTTGAACGTCATCGAAACCCAGCTCAAGAACACGATCATTCTGTCGCCGATGAGCGGCGTCATCTCCAAGCGGTGGGTTCTCGCAGGTGATGTCATATCGCCCGGACAGCCTATCTTCACTGTGTACGATCTGAAGAATCTCTGGGTGACTGCGAACGTGGAAGAGACAAGCCTCGGTGCGCTTCGTGTCGGTGACAATGTTGAGGTCAGCGTCGACGCGTTCCCAGACACGAAATTCTTAGGCAAGGTCTTCCAGATTGGATCGAACACTGCCTCCCAATTCTCTTTGATACCACCGAACAATGCCTCGGGCAATTTCACGAAGATCACTCAACGTGTTCCCGTGAAGATATCGATCCAGCCGACGACCGGTCCAGCGGAGAAGGCATCTGTCCAGCTGCTTCCCGGCATGTCCGTTGAGGTAAAAGTGAAACTGAAGGCGAAGTAGCGATGGCACTGTTCTCTACTCACAAAATCAAGAGTTCGTTCGTTCAGCGTCTTCCGTCCCTGCATCATGAGCACAGTTCCTATCGTTGGTGGGTACTGTTAAACGTCATGATAGGGACGTTTATGGCCGTTCTCGACGCCACAATCGTGAACGTCGCGCTTCCGAAGATCATGGCCACGTTCGGCGTCGACGTGGAAAAAGCTGAATGGGTGTTGACAGCGTACCTCCTGGTCTTTGCCGTCATGCTGCCGACATCCGGCTGGGTTGCGGATCATCTTGGCTACAAGCGAACGTATTTCGGCGCGCTGTTTCTTTTCACGCTTGGTTCGTTTCTGTGCGGGTTAGCGTGGGATGAAGATGTTCTCATCATCTTCCGGATCGTTCAGGCCGCTGGCGCCGGCTTTTTGATGCCCGTCGGGATGGCGATTGTCACACGAGAATTCCCGCCCCATCAACGTGGCATCGCGCTTGGTTTCTGGTCCATAGCAGCTGCGGCCTCGGTTTCACTCGGACCCCTCATCGGTGGCTACCTGGTCGACAACATCAGCTGGGGCGCCATTTTCGATGTCAATGTGCCGGTCGGCATCGTCGGACTCTTTGCAACGTTGGTTATTCAGCGTGAGTACAAAACTGAACGGGCCCGGTCCTTTGATTTGGTCGGATTTGTCTCTGGTGCGGTATTTCTCGGTGCACTGCTTCTCGCTCTCTCTGACGGCAATGCTTCCTGGAATACCGGCGGCTGGACTTCCCGGTTCATTGTCACATGCTTCATCGTATCAGGTACAGCTCTCGCGGTCTTTTTGTTCACTGAGATGACGGTTGAGCACCCGCTCATTGATTTGAGCCTTCTCAAAGATTTCAATTTCGGTGTCACGAATGCCATTCTCTTTATCTTCGGGCTTGGGATGTTTGGGAGCACCTTCCTGCTCCCGCTCTATCTCCAGAACTCGCTCGGCTACACGGCACTGCAAGCCGGCGCTGTGTTTCTTCCCGTTGGAATCCTGCAGGCTTTGACGGCGCCGGTCGCAGGCTTTCTGTCAGACAAAGTGAACCCTAAGATACCAGCTGCCATCGGGTTGTTCCTTCTGGCATTGAGCATGTACCTGAATGCGGCGCTCTCGCTTTCCACCGAGCACGCTCAAATCATGCTACCGCTTTATATCCGCGGATTTGCGATGGGGTTGGTCTTCACACCGCTCACTACGCTTGCCCTTTCCAAAATCCCACGACAGAAAATCGCGCAAGCGTCAGGACTGTTCAACGTGTTGCGTCAGCTCGGCGGCAGCTTTGGTGTCGCATTGATGGGCGCGCTTCTGACCCGGCGCATGATCTATCACACCGCGATGTACGGACAAATGGTTGATCCGCAATCTCCCGCATTCCGGCAGGTGGCTGCGAACCTCGCACATTTCAGCCAAAACGTTGTCGGCGGGACACCAGCGGTTGCAGCAATGAGGGCCAACGCACTGGTTTCCTCAAATGTCGTTCAGCAAGCGTTCGTGCGCGCGATCAACGATGATTTCCTGATCGCAGCTGGGATTACAGCATTGACGTTGATCCCTCTTTTCATTCTTCGGACTCAGAAACAGAAGCGGAAACTGGTTGCGCGTATGGAATAGAAGAGATTACAGATGATCGAGGTATCCACTTTCCAATGCCAAGGAATTGAATCAACATGAGAACTCTGCTTGTATGTTTCCTGACATTCCTGACCATGAGCACTGCTCTTGGACAGGATACACTCACGGTGAACCAGACCGTCCAACGTGTTCTCGTGCACCACCCTGCCATCACTCAGGGAAATGAGAACGTTCGGGCGGCCGAAGCACGCGTATTTCAAAGTGCCAGCCCTTCCTACCCGGATGTTACGACCGAGGCAAGCTACGCGTTCCTTGGACCGATCGCCAAGCTGGCATTCCCTGGATTCGGGGAATTCAGGCTGTACCCAGCCGACAACTATGATGCACACATTGCAGGTCGTTACACGATGTACGATTTCGGAAGGATCGACGCGACGGTCAACGTGACCAAGTCGCGTGTTCAGTCCGGCCGCGACGCCGTTGAATTGACGAAAAACAATCTCGCGTATCAGACGATCCGCGTCTTCTATTCCATTCTTTTCCTTGAGAAGAGCATCCAGGTCCAGGATGAGCAAATCGAAGCTCTCAATCAGCATATGCTCTCCACGAAACGGCGGGTTGATGCAGGAACAGCCACGAGTTTCGACGTCCTGACAACGCAGGTGAGGGTGGCGGCTGCGCAAAGTCAGACAATCGATCTGGAGAATGCTCTTCAGAAGCAGCGGGTTGCGCTTGGTCAATTGCTCGGATTGGCGCCGGGGGTGCGAGTCCAGATACGAGGAGACTTCGAGCAAAGCATACCTCCCGGAACCGGTGAATCACTTTTCCAGATGGCAGCGCATCAGAGGATGGAAATCAAACTGGCCAAGGACGCCGAGCACTCCGCCGAGCTGCAACGCGAGCTCGCTTCCCTTGGCAACAAGCCTTCGCTCAAAGTCAACGTCACATACGGGTTCAAGAACGGACTCATGCCGAACCTCGACATTCTTCGAGGAAACTGGGTCGCAGGAGTGAAGGCTGAGGTTCCGCTTTTTGACGGTTGGCGCACAGACCACCAGCAGGAAGAGGCGGAAGCGACGATGCTCGCTGAACAGGCACGGCGCCGGGATATCGAACAGCAGGTAAGCTCCGATGTGGAACAGGCTATGGCAGATGTTCAGGCGGCAGTTTCGAAGATCTCTATTTCTGAATTGCAGGTGCAGCAAGCCAAGGAGGCCGTCTCAATCGCACGGTCGCGATACGAGAATGGGACAGTGACAAACCTTGACCAGTTGGACGCTCAGGCTGCCGAGTCAGCTGCGAGACTTGGGAATCTTCAGGCTCTCTACAGGTGTGTAATGAGCAAATATGAACTTCAGCGAGCGACCGGAGTGAAACCGTGGGAATGACGCGCTTGGAGCGTCTGATCGAGCGGTGTCACAT
>JBGPAN010000301.1:0-5414 GCA_041480785.1 Bacteroidota bacterium
AGTCAGCTCTTTCATGCCCTCGCTTCCCAGCACAAACTCGAACTCCTCAGCACAGACTTCCAGCACGGAGCGACTTCCGCCCGGCGTCATGCTGCAACATTCAGGGCGATTCGTGAAATCAGGATCATCGATGGTCAGAACTCCTGACACGACCGTCACCGGAAAAGCGAAACAATAGAATGGTTTCAGGGTATGTTTGGATATCCCCTGTTCTACTGCGACGAACTGCAGAACGCATCGACCGTCTCTCATCAGGAAGATACACCCCCGGTCATTGGCTTGCGTTCCTATCGCCCGCCCCGACGGAAAATCCTCATCCTGCTCATCGTCCGGATCGAACCATCTGTTGGCATCATGCTCCTGTTCTGGTTCCATGTGCTGCCTGATTAGATCAGCATTCTGCATGATCTTGTCTTTTTCCAGAAGATCCACCATCACCCCATTTTGACAACATGAAGCGTTGCAGTTGGACATAGAACATCCGTGACTGAACTTTGATTCAGACACCACGGGATCGACCTTGAGCGATCGGATATGAGTCAACCGGTGATTTCGGATCACTGGAACTCGCTTCTCATCCATCAGGATTCTTCTTGCGAATGAATGATCGGTGGGACGTAGCTTCTATCAGTGGCCTACTTCTCTTCGAGGCGCTTCTGCAATTCGACGAGCTTCTGCAGTGCTTCCAAAGGAGTCATCTTCTCCACATTGAGTTTCCGGATATCATCGCGCAACTTGTCATCCTTCATTTCGAAGAGTGTCATCTGGATATCTGGTGGCGGGATACGTCCCTTCAACTGCCTGCCGCTCGAATATACATTGAGCTCCGAATCTTCCAGGTTCTTCAATATCTTCTTTGCGCGATCGGTAACCTCTTCCGGCAATCCGGCCATCTGTGCCACCTGGATGCCATAGGAGTGATCTGCGAAACCGGGGACAACTTTATGGAGAAAAATCACTTTGTCTCCGTATTCCCGGACATCCACTTTGTAGTTCTTGATGCGTGGGAAAATATCAGCGAGCTCATTCAGTTCGTGATAGTGGGTGGCAAACAGGGTCTTCGCACCAATCCGGCCGTGGAGATATTCCGTCAATGCCCAGGCAATACTGATACCATCGAAGGTGCTTGTGCCCCGCCCAACTTCATCGAGCAGAATCAGACTTCGGCTTGTTGCTGTGTTGACGATGGTCGCTGCTTCATGCATTTCGACAAGGAACGTGCTTTCGCCTAAAGCAATATTGTCGCTGGCTCCAACCCGGGTATAGATCCGATCGACAATGCCAATGTGAGCTTCCACGGCAGGAACGAAGCTTCCGACCTGCGCAAGCAGGACAATCAGGCCGACCTGGCGGAGATAGCTCGATTTTCCGCTCATGTTCGGCCCGGTCACGATGAGAATCTGGTTTTCCTCAACATCCATGAGTGTGCTATTCGCCGTGTACCGCTCTCCGGGTGGCAACAGCCGCTCAATGACCGGATGACGCCCTTCCTTGATCTCAAGCCGCAACGAGCCATCGACCTCAGGATAGACGTAGTTGTTCTCAACGGCAACATCGGCCAGCGATATGATGCAATCCATTGTAGCCAGAATGTGCGCGTCTTCCAGAATACTCCCAGAGTATTCCGAAATAGCGAGCCGCACCTCGTTGAAAATCCTGGTCTCCAGAGCGAGGATTTTCTCCTCTGCGTGGAGCACCTTTTCTTCATATTCCTTCAGCTCAGGGGTGATGTAGCGCTCTGCATTCGTCAGCGTCTGCTTTCGGATATAGTTGCCCGGAATCTTGTCCTTGTGTGTGTTGGTGATCTCAATATAGTATCCGAAGACATTGTTGTAGCCGACTTTCAATGACGAGATCCCTGTGCGTTGACGTTCGTCCGACTGTAACCGCGCGATCCAATCCTTTCCACTGAAGGCAATCGAGCGAAGATCGTCAAGTTCCTTGTTGTATCCTTTCTTGATGACACCCCCTTCCGAAAGTGAAATCGGAGGATCATCCTCAATAGAATCATGGATGAGCTTCACAAGCCCTTCGAGAGGATCCAGCTTTCCGCACATCTCCTTGAGCATCGGAGAGGTGAGATTCCCGACATGCGCCTTTATCGACGGGATGAAAGACAAAGACGTCTGGAGTTGCCTGAGTTCACGCGGATTCGCCCTGCCCGTTGCTATCCTCGCGACAAGGCGCTCGAGGTCCCCAACCCGTTCAAGGATTTTCCGAATGCCACTTCGGACGCTGTCGCCCCCAAACAACTCACGAACGGCATCGAGTCGGCGTTGGATTGCATCAAGCCTCTTCAACGGCCGATTCACCCACGCTTTCAGAAGCCTCCCTCCCATCGCAGTTTGTGTCCGATCGAGCACAGCGAACAGTGTGCCATCCGACTGGCCCGAAAGCGACGCTGTAATCTCAAGATTTCTCTTCGTCGACGCGTCGAGCACCATGTAATCACTCGTGTCAAACGGCGTAATCTTCTTGATGTGCGGTAGGTTCGCCTTCTGGGTCTCCTGCAGGTAGTGCATCACTGCTCCGGCTGCAACAATACCCGTCTTGAGATGCTCAACTCCAAACCCCTTCAAGGATTGTGTCTTGAAGTGATTAACGAGGATCTCGTAGCTGTAGTCGCCGTTGAATACCCAATCATCGACTTTACTGTACAAACCCCGGAATTTTCCTCGCAGGAGGCTTTCCACGGTTTCAAAGTCACGTTTCTGGACGAGAAGCTCGACGGGCTGGAGAACGCTTATTTGCTCCAGCAATTGTCGTAGAGGGAACTCGGTCACGCTAAACTCTGCCGTCGATACATCAACAAATGCAAAACCGACGAGTTCGTTCCCTTGTGCTAATGGTGAAGGAAGTGAAACGGCGGCAAGGTAGTTATTTTGTTTCTGTTCGAGGATTTTGTCGGAGAATGCAACGCCGGGAGTCACTACTTCAATCACATCTCGTTTCACGATCCCTTTTGCCAGCTTCGGATCCTCAAGCTGCTCGCAGATCGCAACCCGGTAACCCGCCTTGAGGAGCTTGGGAAGATATGCATCGATTGCGTGATGAGGGAAACCAGCGAGTGGAATCTCACCTGCCGCGCCGTTACCGCGTTTGGTGAGGGTAATTCCCAGGACCTTCGCAGTTGTCTTCGCGTCTTCTTCAAAGGTCTCATAGAAGTCACCCATCCTGAACAAGAGAATTGTGTCCGGGTGCTTCGCCTTGACCTGCTGATATTGTTTCATCAAAGGCGTGGACATAGCAGCTTTCGCTTCGTTTCGTATGGTCCGGTCAACCTTCGAATTCCGCTTCGACGGTGACAGAACCACTGTCTTCGTCGATCAGGATTGTCAACACATGTGGCCGGCAACAGACCGCACAGTCTTCGACACAGGTTTGACGCACACCGGCAGAGGGATCTACGAACGTCTCGTTTTCGACCCCACAGATGGAACAGATGTAGATGCCCGAAGACTCTTCTTTCATTGGCTGTTCCCAAGATACAGAAAGTTCGAGACCCAGACAACCACCGCCGCCAGAATGGCCAATGTGATCATCATTGACCTTTCATCAAAGTTTAGGTAGGTTCTGCCCACACTAAGCGTAGGAATGCGTCGTCTATGGGAATCTACCCTCAACCGAACCTCTGGCAATGTGGGCCCTTCGCCCTGAAGCACGGCCTTGTCATGCTTGGCATCCTGGCAGACGAGGACAGGATCACCGAACTCGCAGGGACAAGGTGGTGGTCGGGAACTGATGAGTTCCAGCTCGCCAGAGCCGCCAGGCGATTCAACTGCGATCTGACGCTTCTTCGCCGGTATGATGCAGAGACCGCCCGGAGTGAACTGGTTTCCTATCTGCAACGAGGCATCCCCGTACTTCTTTGTGTCCAGCAATGGAGCCATTGGATCACTGCCGTTAAAGTGGAAAAGGGGAAGTTCATCATCCTTGATAGCAGAGAGAAGTCCGTCTTGAACATTCTCTCGTGGCGGGATCTCAAAAAGCAGTGGACGTATCACGAGCGAGATGAGCGCGACAAGACTGCTGTCCAGACCATATTCGACTTCCATCCTGTGATCCCTCGATTCCGCGTCCGCACCAAGGCGCGTTTCTCAATTGCCCGGGCCAAATTCATGCGCAAGCCACACAACCGTGGATTTGCCAGATTGTGGAATGACTATCTCGAGGACTTGCTGAAGTTATGCAGACCACGCACCCCTCAACATCAGAATTTCATTTCTCTTGGGGAGTTCCTCCGGCGTCACGAGGCAATGATCATCGACCAGCTCGACCTGTGGCACGGATGGATCGAACGCTCACAGGCAAAACGCGTCCTCAGCCACCTTCATTTTGTTGCTGACACCTATGGGTTAGTTCTGCCCCGTCAGGATGAAAAGCGCGGGATTGCGGGAATCACTGCCATACTCGCCCTCTGGGCCGCAAGTGAATACGGTGTGCTTCCGGTGTACAATCCGGAGCGGAAGAAAAAAACCCGCTAGTATCGTCCTCACTTATCTCCAAACCGCCGAAGGCAAAAGAGAATCCCGCCACCTGGGCGGGATTCTCTTCAACGAATTCTATCACACGTAGTGCGTATTAACTCCACCGCCGCTCTAGTACAGGAACATCGGCTTTCCAAGCAAGTGGGCGACCTTCGGCCGATAGTTCTCCACATCGTAGAGCTCGGCGACGTCGACCCGCTTCAGTCCTTGCGTCAGTGTCTCGATGGGGACAGTGGTATACTTTCCTTCCCGAAGAGCAACCATCCTTCCGAATTCGTGCTTCAAGGCAAGGTCGGTCGCAAGATTTGCGTAGCTGATCGCCACCATTCGATCCAGCGCATCAGGCTCGCCACTTCTCATCAGATACGCGACCTTCTGATACACCGTGTGGGTTCCAAGCAGCTTCTTCAGCGCTTCCTCTGTGACGGCACCGATCCCCCCGAGTTTGCGATGACCGTAAGCATCTTCCTCGCCGTACTCCACAACCTGTCCACCGAGAAGATGCGCACCTTCCGAAATCGTGAGGATTGCATAGCCGCTCGGATTATGAGCCTTATCCTGCTCGAGGAAGCGTGCCAGCTTCTCGACGTCGAACGGCACTTCGGAAATCACCGCTCGATCAACGCCTCCGAGATATGCCGAGATGAGGGATGTTTCCCCCGAATTGCGACCGAAGAGTTCGACGATGGCAATTCGCTCGTGCGATCCGGCTACCGTCCGAAGCGCGGTGATAAAATCTACGCTCCGGGTGACTGCCGTTGAGAAACCAATACAGTAGTCCGTCCCGAAAACATCATTGTCCATGGTCTTCGGAATAGCAATCGCAGGGACCCCCTCTTTGTGCATCCGTACAGCATAGCTCTGTGTGTCATCGCCACCGATGGTGATCATCACATCGATTTTCAAATGTTCAATAACCTTGAGAAC
>JBGPAN010000302.1:0-5391 GCA_041480785.1 Bacteroidota bacterium
ATAGTAGCTCATGTTCTCGACGATACCCAGGACTGGAACGTTCACCTTGTTGAACATCACGAGCCCCTTCCGGGCATCGGCAAGGGCAACATCCTGTGGCGTCGTGACGATTACTGCTCCAGTCAACGGAATCGTCTGTACCAAAGTCAACTGAATATCGCCAGTCCCCGGCGGCAGATCGAAGATGAGGTAGTCAAGAGCCCCCCAATTCACATCGCTCATGAACTGCTTCACCGCTCCACTGGCCATGGGACCGCGCCAGATCACCGCCTGCATGGGATCGACCAGGAAACCAATCGACATGATCTTGACACCATAACGCTCCAGCGGAATCAATTTGTTTTCGGAGATCTTTGGTCTCTCATTCATGCCAAACATCAACGGGATGCTTGGCCCGTAGACATCTGCATCCACCAATCCGACCTTCGCGCCGTCCATGGCAAGGGATACCGCCAGGTTCACTGCCACGGTCGATTTGCCTACTCCCCCTTTGCCGCTCGCCACGGCGATGGTGTTCTTCACACCCGGAAGTATGAGTTCCTTTTGTTGGTTGTTGTGCGATGCCACGTTCGATGTCATCTGAATATCAATCTTGCCGACGTCGGCGATGGTGCTGCGAATCGCGCGCGCGCTATCGGCTTTGAATTGATCACGGACAGGACATGCAGGAGTCGTCAGTTCAAGGGTGAAGCTGACGTCATTTCCAGTAATCTTGAGATTTTTTACAAAGTTGAGAGTTACGATATCCCGATGAAGGTCGGGGTCTTGTACAACCTTAAGTGCTTGAAATATGTTTTCTTGTGTCAGTGGAAGCATTCTTTCTCCAAAATGATTCAGCGTTGTGAGCAAACATTTAAGTCATCCATCTCTATGAAAAACGGAATCGGTCTTCGCTTGGTTCCCCTCAGTGGATTATCCTTTGATGACACCGATGGGGATCAATTTAGCAACTTTTCTCGCAATTCCCGCATTATGAACCACTTCAACGACGAGGCTGACATCTTTGTATGCGTCCGGATTTTCCTCGGTCAGACCGCTCTTGGAAGCGCCGCGAACGTGAATGCCTTTGCGCTTCAGGTCCTCAAGCAATTGTTCTGCCGTTATATCTTTTTTCGCGGCATGCCGGCTTTTTGCACGGCCGGCACCATGGCACGACGATCCAAACGTCTCTTCCATGGCTCGTTCTGTCCCCACCAGCACATACGAACACGTTCCCATGCTGCCGGGTATCAGTACTGGTTGCCCCACATCCATATAGTCTGCGGGAATCTCCGGACGGTGCTTTGGGAAAGCCCGTGTGGCCCCTTTGCGATGAACGAGCAACTTTCGTAAGGAACCGCCCACCCGATGCGTCTCTTCCTTGGCGATGTTATGGCAGACATCATACACCACCCCTAGATCACCATTGCCCAGAATACTCGCAAATGCTTCCCGAGTCCAATGAGTGATCATCTGCCGGTTCGCAAAAGCGAAATTGGCAGCACACGCCATCGCCTTGAGGTAGCTTTGACCTTCCGGCGATTGAATCGGCACACAGGCGAGCTGTCGATCGACGACCTGAATCCCGTATTTTCTCATCCCTTCCTGCATGATCTCAAGGTAGTCGGTACACACTTGATGCCCAAGACCGCGGGAACCCGTGTGAATCAGTACGACAATCTGTTCAGCGAAGAGGCCAAATGCTTGTGCGGTCTCCGAATCGAAGACCTCTGAAACGTACTGGACCTCGGCAAAATGATTCCCTGATCCGAGAGTCCCCAATTGATCCTTACCGCGTTCCTTCGCCCTTTTGCTGACTTTGGACGGATCTGCATTCATACGCCCTGTCTCCTCAATGTGGTGGAGGTCCTCAGAGCCGCCATATCCCTTCTCCACCGCCCAATGCGCCCCTCGTTCCAAGACCCGATCTAGTTCCTCGTAGCTGAGGGCGCCGACGACACCTTTCTTCCCGGTGCCGCAGGGGATGTCGCGGAACATCTGATTGAGGACCGCGTCGATCTTTGGTTTGACCTCGTTCAGACGGAGATTCGATCGCAGGAGACGAACACCGCAGTTGATATCAAAACCAACTCCACCAGCCGAGACAATCCCCTTCTCCATATCAGCCGCTGCTACGCCACCAATCGCGAATCCGTATCCCTGATGTGCATCAGGCATCGCAAGAGATCTTCCCACAAGCCCTGTGAGCGTCGCAACATTAGCCACCTGGGTGAGCGTCAGGTCATGTTCGATCGCCTTGATGAGTTCCGTACTAGCATAAATGAGGCCTTCAACCTTCATTCCCTCGCGATAACTCTTCGGGATGAGATATCGATATTCGTCCAGCTTCTGCAAGGCTGTCACGTGCGATCTCTCTTCACATGCTTCAAATGTCCAGGAAGACCCTCAGATGGACACCTTCCGGAGTCTCATCGACCTTCAACTGGTGATAGGTGATTGCTTTGACATCCATTCTCAACTTGTGTTTGCCTTCAATCATCTTCTCGCCGTCCAATGTCGCTTCAAGCTCGCCGTGATCAAGACGGCTGACGGTCACGTCCGAAAGTAGAAAATCTTCTCCGTCATACAGATAGATGATTTCCGATAACCACCGGACGAGGAGGTTCTCGGGATCGGTACCTTTCAATGACACGAAGCGTTGCTCCGAGGGGTCGACAGAGGCCGGTTCAACAATGATCGACGTGAGGCCCAGTGCAGCGTACTCGAAAGCCTCTTTCAGACTATGCCCAAATGCTTCAATGCCGACATCGGCAGGATGTTCAAGTATGCGGTAACCCTCTTCCATGATAATCGGGCTTGCAGGCTACTGAAAAACAAAAAACCGTCACGTTGAGCGAAGTCGAAACGTGCAATTTCATGCAGAGGACAGGGTTCGACTCCGCTCACCCTGACGAGATTTCTTGTGTGCGGGCATTTTTTCCGCACCTTGCTAGACCAGCGTCTTCCCGCTCAGGCGCTTCAACGCTTCCAGGTACAGGGCTGAGGTTTTGAAGATGACATCTTCGGGAAGCTTGGGAGCCGGCGGTTTGCGGTTGAAGTTGATGGAATCCAGATAGTCTCTGACAAACTGCTTGTCGAAACTCTCCTGACCCTTGCCCGGTCTGTATTTGTCCTTCGGCCAGAAACGGGATGAGTCGGGAGTCAGGAGCTCATCAATCAGGATAAGTTCACCTTTGTCGTTCAAGCCAAACTCCATCTTGGTGTCAGCGATGATGATCCCCTTCTGTTCTGCGATCGATGCTGCTCGTTTGTAGATCTTGATCGAGATGTCTTTGACCTGTTCAGCAATTCCTTTTCCGACTATTCTGGCGGCCCTGTCGAAATCGATGTTCTCATCGTGCCTGCCTACGTCTTCCTTCGTCGCCGGTGTGAAGATCGGCTCAGGAAGCCGGTCCGATTCAACGAGTCTTGCGGGCAACTTAATGCCACAAACGCTTTGGGTCTCCTTGTATTCCTTCCAACCCGATCCTGAGAGATAGCCCCTCACCACACATTCGATCGCCAGAGGCCTTGTCTTTTTGACATACATCGCCCGATGTTCAAGATCGGCCCAGTATGGTTTACATGAAGACGGAAAATCGTAAACGATCGTTGAGATGAGATGATTCGGAACGACATCGCCCATTTGGTCAAACCAGTAGTCAGAGATCTGAGTCAAGACGGCCCCTTTGAACGGGATACCTTGCCCCATGACAACATCGTACGCCGAGAGTCGATCAGTCGCCACAATAAGGAGGTTATCACCGAAATCATAGATGTCTCTGACTTTTCCGCGGCTCACGAGCTTCAAACCGGAGAAGTTTGTCTGTGTCACCACGGGGACTTTGAATGCTGAAGACATGGTTCATCCTTCTGATTTGCATGACTTGGCTACGCAAATACACATTTTTTGTGAAGGGCTTTCTCAAGCTTCGCGAGATACTCCTTCCTCGGAATCTCCTTCGCACCAAACCGAGCGAGGTGAGGAGTGAGGAACTGTGTGTCCAGAAGCTCATGACCGCGCTCTTTCAACCGATCAACGAGATGTACAAGTGCGACCTTTGAGGCATTTCTCTCGAGACTGAACATTGATTCTCCAAAAAAGGCTCCCGCAATCGACACTCCATAAAGCCCACCGACAAGCTTCTCCTCTCGCCAACATTCTACGCTGTGAGCAAACCCAAGTCGATGCAGCTCAAGGTAGCTCTGAAGCACTCCTTCCGAGATCCACGTTTCTTCCCGTTCAGCGCATCGACGCATCACTGCTTCAAACTCCCTGTTGATCTTAGTCTCAAATTGCTTCTTTTTCATCGTAAGCGAAAGGCTGCGGGGAATATGAAATTCCCTCAGATCGAAGATGGCACGCGGATCGGGCGAATACCATTGGATTTCTCCGCTCTTCGGCTCCGCCATGGGGAAGTACCCACTGCAATACGCCATTAGAAGAAAGTCAGGCTCTATTGTTTTCGGTTGCGACGATGGTGACTTCATCGACGGTGCTCTGCGATCAAGGAACCGTAACTACCACTTTGCCAACGCTCTTCCGCGACTGGAGAAATCGCTGGGCCTCAACAATTTTGTCGAATGGGAATACGGAACCGACAATCGGTCGAAGAATCCCCTTATCATACCACTGCAGCAGCTGTGCCATTGCCTTTCGAAGATACTCCGTCTTTTGCGTGAGAAAAAACAGGTTAAACCCCATCAAGCTCACATTTCTTGTCACCATCGACGGTGGATAGATCAACGGGACAGAAATGGATTCTTGAAGAGATTTGAACTTGTTGACACCGTGTTCGTTCGCGACTGCGGCGAACCCGTAGAGAACGTAGCGACCCATAGGTGCCAGCAGCTTCCAACCCTTGCGCATGACTTTCCCCCCCACCGAGTCAAATATGACATCGAGGCCTTTGCCATCGGTCTCACTCCGAATGACGTCCGCAAAATCATCTTTCGAATAATTGATGACGACCTCGGCGCCGAGTTCTTCGGCAATCTTCATCTTCGACTGAGAGCCCACGGTTGCATAGGCGATTGCACCGAGATGTTTTGCGACCTGCAGCGCGGCAGTCCCTACGCCACCTGCTGCAGCATGGATGAGCAACCGCTCCTCTTTCCTCAGATGAGCCAGCGTCACAAGACCATGATATGCCGTCATTGATGTGACTCCAAATGCGGCTGCATCTTCAAAGGTCATCGTGCGCGGCATCCGCAGGAGGAAATCCTTTGGAACTGCGACATACTCGGCATATGCCTTGTGTTTTGTAATGCCAAACACGCGATCCCCTTTCTTGAGACCTCGGACGACCGAGCCAACTGCGTCAACGATTCCGGAGAACTCGATCCCGGGAACGAATGGGGGCTTTGGAATTCCTGGGTAGTAACCAAGGCGAGCAAACACTTCTGCAAAAT
>JBGPAN010000303.1:0-5362 GCA_041480785.1 Bacteroidota bacterium
ACCGCCAGCGACGGAAAGAAGCACAGGCCTGTGATCATCCATCGAGCTCCGTTCGGGTCGCTCGAACGATTCATCGGAATTCTCATTGAGCATTTCGCAGGCGAGTTTCCCCTCTGGCTCGCGCCGGTGCAGGCAGCCGTCTTGCCGATCACGGATCAGTACGCAGAGTATGCCAGGCAGGTTCTCGAGCAACTGAAAGAAGGTGGCCTGCGGGCGGAATTTGACGACCGCAATGAGAAAATCGGCTACAAGATACGAGACTGGGAGTTGAAGAAAGTCCCGTATATGCTCGTTGTCGGCGAAAAAGAAAAATCCGGTAACACCGTTTCAGTTCGGCAGCACAAAAAGGGAGATCTGGGGGCGATGAGCCGCGAGGCTTTCATCGCAAAAGTCGCCGATCTCGTTCAGCGTAAATCACTCACTTTATAGGAGAAGTCCCCATTAAGCAAGAACGCGCGCGCATCAATACTGAAATCAGGGCACCCCAGGTTCGGGTGATCGATGAAGAGGGGACACAGCTTGGAGTCCTGACGGTGAAGGAGGCAATCGCTGCCGCAACAGCAAGAGCGCTTGATCTGATTGAGATTGTTCCGACAGCCGAACCGCCTGTCTGCAAAATTATGGATTTTGGCAAGTACAAATACGAACTTGCCAAAAAGGAAAAACTGCAGAAGAAACACCAGCATGTCACGCTGGTGAAGGAAATTCGGTTTCACCCCAATACCGATACGCACGATTTCGACTTCAAGGTCCGTCATGCTCGTGCTTTCATAGACGAGGGTCATAAGGTGAAGGCGACCGTGGTATTCAAGGGGCGGGAAATCACGTATCAGGATCAGGGACGTGCCATTTTGGATCGTTTTACCGAGCACCTCGATGACATTGCGAGAATTGATGCCCCCGCGAAAATGGAAGGACGCCAGATGATCGCGTACTATGTCGCGGACAAATCGAAAAAGAAGACAACCGAGAGTAGTAAACAAACGACAGAACCATCATAACGGAGTACCGTATGCCAAAGATGAAAAGCCGCCGACGTGCGCTGAAATCATATAAGATGACAGCGTCAGGAAAGATCAAACGGCGGAAAGCATTTCGAAGTCACATCCTGACTTCGAAGTCCACAAAACGAAAGCGCCATCTTCGCAAGCCGGGGCTCGTCTCTGAGACCGAGGCGTACAAAGTGCGACGATTTTTGCTAGCATAATCAAGAAGGAGACTGTTTCATGCCGCGTTCACAGAACAAAGTCGCCTCACACAGGCGCAGAAAAAAACTCCTCGGGAAAGCGAAAGGCTACTGGGGCGCTCGAAGTAAAGTCCACACTGTGGCAAAACACCATGTCGAGAAGGCGCTCACGCATGCTTACCGGCATCGCAGAACGAAGAAGCGTCTCTTTCGGGGAATTTGGGTTGCTCGTATCAACGCAGCTGCCCGGACGCACGGAACAACGTATTCGAAATTGATCGCCGCACTCGATAAGAAGTCGGTCGAAATCAATCGGAAAGTCCTGGCGGATCTGGCTGTCAATCATCCGCAAGCGTTCGCCGAAGTGGTGAAGTTCGTCGCTGCATAAGCGCGATCTTCTTGTCAATCGAACGGGGGGAGCGTCTTTTGAGAAATCAATGGACAATCCCCGGTTGGCAGGAAGATTTTTCGTTTCTTGGTGAGTGCTGATGGGGGAGTCGGGAAGTCTCAGGTAAGCTTCGACATTCTAGAACTGGGAGGTGCACAATGCCGCGATTCGGTACACACACTCTCGATTTTGATGTAGTTATTGCTACAGAGGACAAAGTCCTCGATGCCAGGCATTTCAATGTGCTCTATGGCGTTTTCAGCTCCTGCGGAGCAGACTACTTTGCATACGTCGAGCCAAAGATGTTCCAGGCGTTCTTCCTTGTGTCCTCCACTGGGAAGAGGCGTGCCGATGACCTTGTGGCGACACTCACAGAGCTCAAGAAACTCATGCCGGACTATGTTGGCGTTGGTGTCGGCAGGGCGCAAGGCAGCCTCGCGGCGCGCTTTGGGTGGAATGGTGCTATCAAGCAGCCACCCGTCGGAGTTGAGATCCAAAAGGCCAGCGCTGAAGCGAGTGCAAATCGCGGATAGCCGATTTCTCCTTTGGAACCGGACTCTCCAGACAAATCAATCAAAGAAGCAAATCCCATGAATGAAAGAACAAGCGATGTATGGGCAGCATTTCTCGCGGCGCTCGAAAAGGTGTCAACGGAGACCGACCTCGATCAAGTCCGGGTGCAATTCCTTTCGCGTAGTGGTGCCATCGCAAACCTCTTCGAAGAGATGAGATCCCTTCCTGTCGCAGAAAAACCTGCGATGGGGAAACTGCTGAACATCCTTAAATCCGATGCTCAGGCTGCGTTCGATGAGAAGAAGCGAACCTTGGAAGCCTCAACGATGCTGGGAAGCGCTCAGATCGATCTCACGCTTCCCGGAAGACCGAAGCCAGTCGGTACCAGGCATCCGCTCATGCAAACCATCGATGATATCAAACGAATATTCGTCAGTATGGGATTTTCGGTTGCGACAGGGCCTGAAATAGAGACGGACTATTACAATTTTGGCGCTTTGAATTTCCCCGATGATCATCCGGCCCGCGACATGCAGGACACTTTCTTCATTTCGAAGGAGATCCTTCTTCGGACCCACACGTCTCCGGTGCAGATCCGAACGATGGAAAAACAGCAGCCTCCGGTTCGAGAGATCATGCCGGGAAGAGTCTATCGCAACGAAGCGGTGAGTGCCAGAAGCCTTGTGAGCTTCTACCAGATTGAAGGCCTGTATGTCGATCAAGGGGTGACCTTCAGCGACTTGAAGGGGACGCTCGTTGCATTTGCGCGGCAATTCTATGGTAAGGATGTGAAATTCAAGTTCCGTCCGACGTTTTTTCCTTTCACGGAGCCAAGCGCAGATATGTATATCTCTTGTTTCCTCTGCAAGGGGAAAGGGTGTCGTATGTGCAAACAGGCTGGATGGCTCGAAATCCTCGGATCGGGCATGGTGCATCCGCACGTGCTCAAAAACGTCGGCTATGATACGGAGAAGTACACCGGATTTGCGTTCGGAATGGGCATTGAACGTACAGCCTCTCTTCGTTATGGTGTTGATGACCTGCGACTGTACTACGAAAATGACATCAGATTCCTGAGACAGTTCTAGAACCCCCCGGCGAAAACTCAGTTTTTGCCACAAAGTCACAACGGCACGGAGGAAAGAAGCACAGTTAGGTTTTTGTGATAGTTGTGACCTGGTGTCTTTGTGGCATGTTTCTAATTGCGAATTGATATGAAGATCTCACACAATTGGCTGAAGGAATACGTTGCGATACGACTGAAACCATCGCAGCTTGCTGAAAAACTCTCCATGATTGGGTTGGAGGTGGAGGGTTTCGAAGATCTTGCTGCGAAGTATGAGGGTTTTGTTGTCGCAGAAGTACTCGAGAGAGCAAAACATCCTCACGCAGATCGATTGTCGGTCTGCAGAGTGAACGTCGGTCGTGAACAGCTACAAATCATCTGCGGCGCGCCAAATGTTGAGGCAGGACAGAAGGTTGTTGTCGGACTGGTGGGAGCAACTGTTCCCCGCAATCAACACGACCCGGACGGCAAACCGTTTGTCCTTTCCCAGGTGCATATCCGCGGTGTCCAATCGAATGGAATGATCTGTTCGGAATACGAACTCGGTGTTGGTGAGGACGCAACCGGAATTCTCGTTCTGAATTCGAAAGCAAGACCGGGCACGCCTTTCTCGAAGCACCAAGGCTTGGCAGATGTGGTCTATTCCATGGAGGTCACGGCGAACCGCGGCGATTGGTTGAGTCACATTGGTGTCGCGCGCGAGATTCAGGTTATCGCTGATGCGAAAGCATCGTTGCCGGCTATCGTGGTGAAAGAGAGTAAGACTCCGACTGTAAAACATGCGACGATCAAGATTGCGGATGCAGCAAAGTGTCGGCGATATGTTTCGCGAGTTGTCCGAAACGTCAAAGTGGGACCCTCTCCGAAATGGATGCAGGACAGATTGACGGCGATCGGACTTCGGCCTATTAACAACATCGTTGACATAACAAACTATGTTTTGATGGAAACCGGGCAGCCGCTTCATGCGTTCGATTATGATACGCTTGCGAAGCACACGATCGTTGTGAAGTGCGCCAAGGACGGTGAGAAGTTCACGACACTCGACGGAAAGGAACGAAATCTGCGCTCCGACACACTGATGATTTGTGATGCGGAAAAACCGATTGCCATTGCGGGTGTGATGGGAGGTGCGAACACAGAAATCAGCGATCGAACGACGAACGTTCTCATCGAGAGCGCAAACTTCGAACCAGGCAGCATACGGAGAACATCGAAGTATCTGGGCATGTCGACCGATGCCTCTCAACGGTTTGAACGAGGTGTAGATGTTGAGATGTCCCTCTATGCCGCGAATCGGGCGGCGCAGCTTCTTCAGGAATTCGCAGGTGGCGAAGTCCTGAAAGGGACGATGGACGTCTATCCTCGCAAGCTGCGTCCACAACGGATTGCTCTTCGCGTAAGTCGGACGAATGCTGTGTTGGGGACTTCATTCGCTCAAAGGGATATCATTGCTTTTCTCAAGCGGCTTCACTTGAAGGTCCTGAAGCAGTCGAGGGATGTCATCACCTTTGTCGTACCGAGCTTTCGGTATGACCTGGTAGAAGAAATCGACCTGATTGAAGAGGTGGCCAGAGCATATGGCTACAATAATATAGAAACAAGAACCCGCACGACAGTCGATTTCACCAAGCCTCTGAATACCATTTCACTGCAAGAAGGTGTGCGCGACTACCTGATTGGAGCTGGCTTTCATGAGATGCTGACGTATAGCTTGCAGGACCAGGCCAAAGGGCTCATGACGGGGGAAAAGGTTGTGGAGGTGTTGAATCCAGTGAGCGCGGAAGCGTCAGTCCTGAGGACAAGTCTGATTCCCGGGGCGTTGACCGTTGTTCAGCACAATCGAGCCCATGGAATGAACGACTTGCGCCTGTTCGAAATCGGGAATGTCTTTGCTCTCAAGGGGGAAAAACCAACCGACGATCTGGCCGACTTTGCCGAAGATGAGAGGATCCTCATTGTGTTGAGTGGAAGCGTTGTGCCGCAGCAGTATGGCTCAGAGCGTCGCGGAGTAGACTTCTATGATCTCAAAGGCGAGGTGCAAGGTCTCCTGGCTAAGTTTTGCCTTGACAAATACAGGTTTATTTCATATGATACCGTTAGCGCTTTAATTGAAGGCGCTCTAGCAGTTGAAATCAATGGTACTTATGCCGGACTTCTCGGAAAGATTGGCAAGTCAATCGCAGAACGTTTTGATATTGACGATGCC
>JBGPAN010000304.1:0-5348 GCA_041480785.1 Bacteroidota bacterium
GCTTCCCCTTCTTCTGCATCGTCAACGATTTGTCGCTGTGACAGACAAAGCAGTCTTCGCGCGATTGAGCGTTCGCGTGAGTGGAAATGACCAAGCATGTCAGAAACACAACCGGAACGACAAGGAGTCTCGAATATGCTCTCATTTTCTCGATCTTTTACTCTGCTGAGTTTCTCTACAGCCGAACAAAGCCTAATAATTCAACCATTTTCTGGCAACTCCCGTGCCAGCCTGACCAATCACGGAATACATGGATTCCTTAACAAATAGCAAGAATTCTCCTCAATACCTGACGTGGCATTCTCCCCTGCGAGAAGTGAAAGAAAACGATTCTCAGATTGGAGAAACATGGCTATCCCCATATCAAGGCTGACGGAACATTGATATCGAGTCTGACTTACTCTTATGGGATTGGTACGAGAACACAGTGGCGGGAATCGCTGCCCGACGGCGGATAGCCCCAGCGACAAAGTTCAGCCGTTTGCTTTCGCCTGACAGAGCGAACAACATGGCGTTGTCGGATCGCCCAGCAAGGTCTCAACGGTGATCTCCCTGCCACACCGGATGCACAAACCGAACTTCCCGCGGGTCATACGTTCCAGCGCTTCTCGGAGACGTAAAACCGTAGGTGTCGGCTTGTACGTGAGAACATGCGTCTGAAGGATGACGCTAAAAACCTTGTCCGGCGAGGGGTCAGGTTGAGAAACGACACTCCGCATTCTGAGCTCGTTCAGAACCTCGATGAGGGTTTGATGGTAGTTTTGCCGCAGGGTGGCGTCAAGCTGCCGAAGCATTGCGAGCTTGACTTGGCTTAGATCCGCAACTGGTGTCACAGCACTTCCCCCCTTTTCGCAACGTCGAGGAGGTGAAGAAGCGCGGAGCGCCACAATCCCTAGCGACCGTCCAGGAGTTTGTGGACTGCGTCCGCTACTGCATTGACATCGAAAGGCTTGTAGAAGACGAAATCCGCGAGATCTTTGATCGTTTCCTCGATCTCGGGATTGAGCTGCCGATACACGCGGAGGATGATCACCGGCACTTTGAGCCGACTCGTCCGGAGGACGTTGATTTCTTTCAGAATGTCGGACGGAAATGAGAATAGATCGATGAGCAACAATCCAGGCGAAGCACTGCCAATCGTCCCTTTCAGATTGTCCAGCTGCGTCTCGCAGGCAATCTCGTACTGATCCTCTAGCAAGAGTGAAAGGCTCTTTGCCAAAGCGGCATCCGGACTGAAGACAAGAACCTTCTTCCGTCCATCGCTCTGGATGAGCCGATCTTTTGCAGCGTTCTTCACTGTGGATGTTCCTATCGGATACATAGTCGTCACTTTCCTCCGGTAAATCGCTCAATATGTATGCCAACTTCGTTTCGTAGAGGAATTCATCGGTGGAGAGTGGCAACTACCGTCCTTACACGTTTTTTGGCGTCTATTCGCCTTGCACCAACAGAGTTTTTCCCGAATTCCAATAACTGCTTTCTCATTTTCTCAAAAAAAGAAAGCCTGTGCAAAGGCAGTTTTCGGAAACCTCTTGCTGGGTCCACTGCCAGGCGCAGGCTTACCAGAAATGAAAAGGCGGGGTTCTCAAGTTCATGCACCTGAGAACTCCCGCCTTCTTACAAACGTGGCTTACTTGAGAAGTGTCATTTTCTTGGTGGCAGTGAATCCTTCCGCCTGGAGATGGTAGAAGTATACTCCGCTCGCCACCGTCCGTCCATCATCCGTACGGCCATTCCATACCGCACGGTAGTTACCAGGTGACATCGACTGATTGACTAGCGTCGCTATCTCCGCTCCCGACAGATTATATACCACTACCTTCACGTTCGTCTGCTTCGGAACCGCAAACGTGATTTCTGTCGATGGGTTGAACGGGTTCGGATAGTTCTGGCCGAGTGCAAACTCCGTCGGCACTCCGCTCGAGTTCTCTACTCCCGTCAATACACTGACTGCCGTGAATGGACTTTCGTTTCCTGAGACGTCAATCGCCGATACCTTGTAGTAATACGTCACGCCAGTCTGGCTGAGAACATCCTGATACTGAGTCGTGCGTACCTTCGCCAACGGTGTCGTCGGATTGAACGATGCTGTCGTCCCGCGGTAGATTGCATACTCATAGACATCGGTCTCCGTGTTGGCTTTCCACCGGATCGTTACTGAGTTCGTTGCGAAGCCAGCGGAGACGTTTTGAGGAGCTATCGGTGAAATATTGTCCGTTGAGTAACCGCTATCGGGTTGTGTTGAATACACCACGGCATTGTCCTTGGAGTAGCCGGCAATGTAGAACACCGTCCATCGTTGACCAGTGGTCTTTGCCGAGTCGAACAATGTTGGAGCGACATACGAGTATTGAGGCAGATTTGAAGCCGGCACGGCGCCAACATACGACCACACGCTGCCGCCCATCGTCACCTGACTCCCCTGGTTCGTTGCCTTCATCATCTCTGTGAAACTGTTTACCTTCTTCAAAGAGGTCAGTCCTGGCAACGTTGGGTCTTTTCTCCACACGCCGTAATTGACCACGGTGTTGTAGCTCCACTGCTCGGCCGGGAATGCATTCCACACTACCTGCACCTTGCGACCATTGTCAGATGGAAGGTCTTTAATCGAGGTAATGCTTGCCGCACCGGCTGCAAGCTGTAACTGTTCGATAGAAGAGTTGATAAGGCCCTTGGCGTAGTTGAAGTTGTGCACGCCTAAGCTCCGATCATTGGTGACAAACACATAGTTGAACACTGCAGCCTTGTCAGTTATCGTCAGCTTGCGCTTCAGATTCGCGGGCGCTTTTGCCCAGTTCTGATAGGCCACTGTATCACTGAGAGAAATGACCGACGTACCTGCGGAGTCTCGTTTCGGCAAAGCCTTGAACAAGTTCGCAAGCAAGTTCGTGGTCTTCGCCTGGGTCAGTTCCACAAACTCGATCGACGCTTCACCATGGCACTCTTCGCAGCCGGTTGGATTCAGGATCGTCGTTGTGTCCTTCCCGACGATGTTTGCGTACGTCACTGCAAATGTGTGACCTCCGAGTTTCGTCATCATCGTGTCAGCCTTTGTGAAATTCGATGCTGACGAAGCAAGATACGATGGCGAGCTAGCCATATGGCACTTCACGCAGCGCTCCTTGATATCACTGTGCGAAGAGTTCTCGTAGTTGTAGCCTGGGAACTCCCAACCACCCCATGCGCCCACTGCTGCGAGGACCTGTTGCGAACTGCTCGCCGGCGCAGTGATATAATTGTTCCAGTTGTCAATCGTGAAGGGCGGAAGGTTTGCACCAAGCAACATAGCACCCTGACCTGAGGTGTGCAGGCTGCTGGAGCTCAGTCTAAGAATATGGCAACCTGTGCAGACATCTCCAACAGTCTTTGCGCGCAATTGCATTTCGTTCGAACCATTGTGCGGATCATGGCAGGTCTGGCAGGTCATGGGAGAACCATTTGCGTATACCGGAGCCGTTGTGGTGGCTGGCATCGGCTGAGGTTTGCCCCCGATGGCTTCATTGATATAGCCTTGAGCTGTGTGACACCGCGCGCAGAGAATGCGGTCGTAGTTTGTGGGTCGGTTTCCCACTGTAAATACGCCCGTCGTCGCACGCGAGGAGGAACCGCTCATCACGGAGTGCACCGATCCGGTAAATGCGTAGCCAATACCATGACGATCGCTGGAGAAATGGCAGGGTGCACAAACATCTGACGAAAGAGACTCATCTAACTTGTTGTCGCCAGCTTTCGGATAGACGCCCGCTCCTCCAGCATGTTGACCTGCGGGACCATGGCAGTTTTCGCACTGGATCCCTGTCAAGGCCATTGACTTCGGATACTTGGTGACGAGGGTGTCCCAAACTCCCGGGCCGTTCGTCGGAACCGTGGTAAATCCCTCAGCCTTCGCTACTTCGAAGAATCCATTGTTGCCGGTCCCGATCGTGTAATCGACACCTGCAGAGTGGCAGTTCATGCAGCTGAAGCTGAAATGCCCTCCCGCCTCTTGGGGTCTCGTCTTGACAGCTTGTGCGTGATTGGTCTTCTGCCAATCGGTGAATTTCGTTGGATCGACAAGGTGACAAGCGCACCCCCCGTTCGGCCCGGTGATCGGAACGTTTGTCGCACTGACACTGATTCCTTCGCCGACAAACTTCGAAGCCGTGACTTTGATTTGAACTGGCGTCGCCGTGCCTTTGGGTGTCGTGGCTGTCATCGTCACTGTCCAGTCACCTACCGTGTCAGGCACAAAGTAAACAATCTTGCCGTTGAGTCCCGAGGCTGTATCGAGAATTGGCTTCGAAACACCGACCGGATTGGTCAACGTCCATGTCGCGCTTGTCACTGCGAACACTGAGTCATTATACAGCGAACCAGTGCCGTTGATGGCCTTCGCCGCGAGAACGATGCGGGTTCCTACACCAATGGTCTTCAATCCGTACGTCGACTGGCCCTTATTGGCAGCCTTGAACCTGTCCGGAACACCAAGGACAGCTATCTTTCCTGTCTGGGTTTGCGCAAGAGCAGGTCCCGACAGAAGCGAGACCACTAACAGGAAGAGAATGCCAACGAGTAAATGTCTCTTCATAGAACCTCCCTCTTGATAATTGAAATTGACTGCAAAGATGACGTGTGTCTCGAAGCTCTTTCTTGAAGGAATCTTGTCACTCTTGAAACACCTTAGGAGTTTTCGAAAAACAATTTCTCCATCGAATCCTCAGGTGTTGAACATTTCAACAAGAATGCGTCAGATGTGAGGAGTTTGTTTAATATTTTCAAGAATCGTGCCGGCTTTTTATTAAACGGTATGGCTACCGCACCTATCGAATTCCTGCGAAAACCGGTCAATTGTCGTCCGAATGAGATTCTCAATTATCAGACTTTGCATTGTTCGGAAACCCGTTTTCCGATAGTAGGAACAGGCAGCTGATGCCCCAGCGTTGAAGCAATGCCGCCGGTGCGAGCGGTCGAGCTTTCGACTGAGATTGCGTGGGCCAAGAATGTGGACAGGATGGAAGAGGGAAGAAGGGTGCCAAGCTTCGTCCGTTCGCCGCGGAGGAATGTGAGCGCTGCTGCAGAGCAGATTCGAAAGGCTCATGGATTCTATTCCTTGATCCAATCGTGAGTTGCCATCCTGAGTTTCTGCATCGCTTGAATCACCGGTTCGCCGGCATCGGACGGAAGCAGATCAATGATCTCCTGGTGAACCGTCACGTACATGAGTTTGAGTTGATCTCTGGTCTTAATACCTTCTGGAGTGAGTTGGATGTCAACAACCCGGCGGTCCTTCCCTCCGATGCTCTTTTTCACGATTCTCTTGGCGACGAGCCCATCAATGATTCTCGTAAGACGGCTACTGGAAAGCCCCA
>JBGPAN010000305.1:0-5343 GCA_041480785.1 Bacteroidota bacterium
ATCGTGGCGGTGGCGGTCCCGGAGGGGGTGGTGGAAGGGGTTTCGCGGGTGCGGTGTCTTCTCAAGCGTCTCAACAGATGAGCAATTTCTCGATCGGCCAGCAAAATGGCATCAGTACGACTCACGCGCTTGGAGCGCAGCTGACCGATTCGTGGTGGACCGGAATGAATGTCGAAGCGAATTACTTCTTCAACATCGCCGACAACCAGCGCGAAGACCTGACCAACAGGCAGTATTTTCTCTCTCCGGACACGAGCCAGTACTATCGTCAGAACAGTGTCAGCGACGGAAAGAACTACAATCACAGACTCAACATGAGGTTCGACTATGCCATCGATTCGACAAACGAGATCATCTTCATGCCCCGTTTGAGCCTTCAGTCGAACGCAACGACTAGTAATCTCACTGGACTTACCTGGTGGTTGCAGAATGTCCCTTTGAGTCAATCTGGTACGATGAACAGCACGAAAGTCGATGGCTATACATCGTCGAACGCATTCACCTACCGGCACAAATTCGACATCCCCGGGCGCAGCATTTCCATTCAGGCGAACGCAAATATGAATGACCGGAAGAGCAATCGATACCTGCAGTCGCAGAATTTGTATTACCTCAGTCAAACGACTCAAGCAGATTCTCTCAATCAGGTGGCGAACACGTCGACCAAAGGCTATTCGCTTTCTGCGACTGTTGCGTACACGGAACCGATCACAGAATCCGGTCTCTTCCAGGTCAACTATTCGATTTCGAAAACCGACAATTCGACAAACAAGCGGTCGTTCAATTACAACGCTCTCACCGGTCTGTATGACACACCGGCCCTGACGGTGTCGAATGAGGTTGAGAGCGGATACCTCACTCATCGCGGGGGGCTGGGCTTCCAGTATCGCGGTGACGGCTATGATATGAATTTTGGCATCGGATATCAGAGCGCGTCCTTGTCAGCCGATCGAACATTCCCGAAAACTATGTCGACCGACAAAACGTTTGCGAATGTCCTGCCGACCGCGACGCTTCACATCGGGGTCACAAGAACGAACAACATCCAGCT
The DNA here is from genome assembly GCA_041480785.1 of Bacteroidota bacterium. Classification (GTDB taxonomy): domain Bacteria; phylum Bacteroidota; class Ignavibacteria; order UBA10030; family UBA10030; genus UBA9647. Next base: position 1,052 of record JBGPAN010000305.1, read on the forward strand.
CATGTATCGGACTGCGACGAGTCCTCCTCCGATCGGTCAGTTGGAAAACACCATCGACAACACGAATCCTCTTTTCCTGAGCGCAGGCAATCCCGATTTGAAACAGAACTACAGCCATTCGCTGACCGCTCGCTACACGACGACGAATCTCCAGAGTATGGAGAGTTTCTTCGTTATGGTGTCGGGAGGAATCACACAGGACTACATAGGCAATTCGCTGTTCCTGGCTCAAAAAGACACTCTTCTGGAGGGGGGAGTTCTTTTGAAGCAGGGGTCACAACTGACGAGACCACTGAATCTCGGCAACCAGAATACTCTGCGGGCAATGGTAACTTACAGCTTCCCGTTCACCTTTATCTCCTCCAACGTGAATTTCAGCTCAGGCTTCACGTTCAATCAGACGCCATCGCTGATCAACGCTGCTACAAACACAGCGCATACTACGACATTTTCTGAGGGCTTCGGTGTCGCCAGCAACATAAGTAAGGACCTCGATTTCACGATTTCCTACACTGCGAATTTCAACTCGCTGAAAAACAGTATCCAGGCAAGCATGGATAATACATACTTCTCCCACACGGCGAGTATCCGTTTCAATTGGACGTTCTGGGGAGGATTGACGTTGCGTACCGACGCGCGGAATCAATTGTACACAAGAACGGACGTAGGCTTCAACCAGAGCTACACACTATGGAACATCACGCTCGCAGAGAAATTCCTGAAAGACAATGCGGGCGAAATCTCTTTGCAGGCGTTCGACGTGCTGAACCAAAATAAGAATATCAATCAGACTGTCACGGACTCCTATATCGAGGTACAGCAAACGAACAACCTTCATCAGTATTTCTTGCTGACATTCACCTACCGGCTCAACAATTTCTGAAACTGACCGGAAGTATTCTTTCCAGCGAACTGACTCACAACGACGGAAAATGAAACCGCCCGGCCATTCGGTCGGGCAGTGCTGTATCTAGGCATGTGCGTAACTCTTCCCGGTGCTGAGCCTCTAATCCTCTCTGCCGCGAAATGATTCGTTGAGAAGTGTCATCGGATGGATCACGTCCAGCCCCGTTCCCTGATTAATCTGGATCTGACACGTGCCGCACCCCGACAGGACAAAATCAGGACGCACTCGTTCCAGCTCGGAAAACAAGGGGATACCCATCTTCATCGAGAGATCAAAGTTCTCTTCTTTCATCCCGAACGTACCGGCGATGCCACAGCAGCTGTCGGAGATGTTCAAGAGCACCAGTCCTGGGATCATTCTCAGCAGGTTGATTGGTCCATACTTGTTCTTCTGCGTCTTGAGGTGACATGGAGCATGGTACGCGACTTTTTTGTTCAAGGGCGCGAACGAACCTTTGATGGTTCCCTCCTCGAATGCGCGCCCGAGGAAATCGTGGACATCGGAACTCGCCTCTGCAACCCTTTGGATATCAGGATTGTCACCAAAGAGCATCAGGTACTCATGCCGGAAGGCGTATCCGCAGGATGCGCTGCTAAAGACAATGGGGATCCTTTGTTCGACATAGGGGAGGAGTACCTTCATGTTGAAGTTGATATCGTCGCGCGAATCCTTCAGGTTTCCATATGAAAGTCTTGCTATGCTGCAACACTGCCAGTCGGGAAGAACGACGTCGAATCCCATTTTCCGCAGTATCTGGATGCAGCTTTCCAACTCGCCATTCGGATCATTGTACTGTGCGGCGCATCCTGACCACAACACGACCTTCTTCTCGGGCCTTCTTTCAGCGGTCCCCTTCTTCTGGTGGACAGCAAATGGAGGCATGCTTCTTCTGCTGTCGATTCCTGCTGTCACCTGCATGAGCTTCCGAGCCAGGGGAAGCGAAAGCGTCCAGTTGCTCAGTGAGGGGGCTAAACTCGCCATTGAGCTGACTTGCTTGCCGTGTTGCAGAATGAATTCATTTGTCTTGAATGGACGCTTCTCGCGCAGCTTTTCTTTCGCAAGGATTGCCATTCCGGGGATGTTCACCTCAGTCGGGCAATCGGTTAGGCACTGGCCGCAATTGACACAGTAGTCCATGATACGATAGAAATGCTCAGTGTCGATCGTGTCCGTCGGTATTCTTCCCGAGATGATCCCACGGAGGATATTCGCTTTGGCTCTGGCAGTTGCCTCCTCTGCACCCTTGGCGATGAACACAGGGCAATACTCCCGACACGTGCCGCACCCATGGCATTTCTCGATCTCCACTCTCCAATCATCCGAATCCAGGGTTGAAGTGGTTGGTGTGTAGCTGTAGTCGGGCGAGTATCGAAGATGTTCGTTCCAATTGGTCCCGCCTGTTGGGATCTTGATGCCGGGATTGAGTATTCCCATTGGATCAAAAAGAGTTTTGATCTCTTTAAAAAGGGGAATGAGTCGCGGAAATGTCCGGTCGACAAAAGGTGTCCTCAGGCGCCCATCACCATGTTCGCCGGAGAGAGTTCCCTTATGCCTCAGCACCAGGCTGACGAATTTCTCCATCAAATCTTCAGCATCACGGTACGACTGAGGATCCTTGAAATTCAGGATCGGCCTGAGGTGGAGATTGCCGTCGCCGGCGTGGCCGTACATCGCATATCGAAAAGAGTATCTTTGCAGCAGGGTCGAAAGGTCGACCAGAAACTCCGCGAACACATCCGGATGGATCGCGGCATCTTCAACAAATGGGACAGGCTTCTCCTTGCCTTGAATCTTGTTCAAGATGGCCGTGGCCGCCTTCCTCACACGAATGACACGTTCGATCTCCTGTTCGTTAGTGGAAAATGATCCGACTTCTGCGAGGCGTTCCTGTTCGGCGACGATTTGACGTGATTGAAGGAGCAGGCGATCGATGCTTGCGATATCATCTCCCTCGAATTCCACATACAACAGGAACTTGACATGCGCCGGGAGGAATTCTTTCAGGTCCGGCTGGAAGCTCAATGCCAGCTTGAGAAATGACTCATCGACAAATTCAATTGATGATGCTCCCATGCTTCTGAAGTGCCGGACAGCAGCTCCCATATTGCCGAGGTCGGTGAAGTAGAAGGAGATGATTCCGCGGTGTTTTACTGTCGGCAGTGTTTTCAGCACGGCATCCGTGAAGACTCCAAGGGTGCCCTCACTGCCGACGAAGAGGGAAGCCATGTTGAGATGCGTCTCGGAGAGCACGTCCCAGACCTGGTATCCGGAGGCGTTTTTGGTCGCGAGCGGCCTGCTTGCGACAATATCCTCTGCGTACTTCTGCATCAAGCTTTTCACCTGGTCGTAGAAGTATTTCTCCACTCCCGGCAAGTTAGCGATTTCGTCCAGAGGAATGTTTTTCGCCTTGAACAACTTCCCATTGGCGAGCACGACACTAATCTCGTGAACGTGATTGACCATGCTACCGTGCTTGATCGTGTGAGGGCCGCCGCTGTTGTTCCCGAGCATTCCGCCGATGACGCAGACGTTTCCGCTGCTCGGATCCGGTCCAAATTTCCTTTTACTCTTTTTGAGTTGCTTTTGAAGATTGTCGAGGACCACGCTGACGCCGGAACGCACCCGCTCCTCGCCGATTTCTGTAATCTCTTTGAAATGGTGCGACAGATCGAGAATCACTGCTTCGCCGACGGCGTTCCCTGAAAGGCTGGAGCCTGCACCTCGTGGAAGGATCGGGACCTTGTGTTTCGCGCATATCTCAATTGCAGTCACCAAATCATCTGTGTCGTGGGGAATGACAACCGCGAGAGGAGTGATTTCATAGAAACATGCCGCAGTACTGTAGAGTTGCAGCGTGACATTGTCCCACCGGACTTTCCCCCTGAGCGCCGAATCCATTTCGGCGAGCCAGAGTGGAAGAGTGCGATGATCAGGATTCTCCGGATGTTTTTGTGATGCCTTCGTCATAGAATACTTGCTGAGTGCTCAGACCTTCGTGCCATACATCGACAAGGATGTGCAAAAAAAAGGATTGTTCCAACAGTAAACTGTTTAACGACCCAAAACCGAGGAAAACAACCGAAGAAATGCAAACTAAGACCAATCAAGACTCCACCTGCGAGATCTCAATGTCTCCACTGATTTCGGCTGCCCCCACCTACTATGACGCTGGGCGATTTGTGTTTCCTGGTCGAAGGATTTTTGATCGATGAATGTCACTCGTGTTTGTGAAATCGTGAAGCATGGTGCCAAGAGCGCTGCTGCTTGATGAGGAAGTGGCGAGTCAAGACTCAGGGAGCCTTCAATCATTTCAGCCTCTCTCGGCAGGCGTTTCCATTCGTGATAATTCCCAAGCTTTCAATTTTTCCAATTTCTGATTCCGACG
>JBGPAN010000306.1:0-5297 GCA_041480785.1 Bacteroidota bacterium
ATCACCGCTCTGCTGCAGCCGGAATTGTAGGACGCGAAAGGAAACTGGCAAATCCGAAGCATCGGGGGGACGAAGAGTACAACTTCTTCCTCGCTGTCTGTTTTCCGGCAAGTCAGCTGAGAATCCTTGATTACAATAGGGTAGTGAAAGATTTGAATGACCTCTCGACGCGGGAATTCTTCGACAGACTGAAGGGGAAGTTTTCTGTTCGGACCATACAGGGCCGACCAAGGCTTTCAAAAAAGGGTGAGTTCGGATTGTACCTCGAGAGAACGTGGTACATCATGACAGCTAACGATGAACTCTTGACGAACAACGATCCGGTAGAGCGTCTCGATGTCGCAATCCTTCAGAACCAGCTGCTGGATCCAGTTCTGGGAATCAATGATCCCCGGACGGACAAGAGGATTGATTTCATCGGCGGAATACGCGGCATGGGCGAGCTCGAGAAGCGTGTTGACTCCGGCCAGATGAAAGTCGCATTCAGCATGTTTCCCACATCGATTCATGAACTCATGGCCATTGCCGACGCCGGCAAGATCATGCCTCCCAAGTCCACATGGTTCGAACCGAAGCTGCGGGATGGGCTCTTTGTGCATTTTTTGGACTAGGGAATTCGAGAAGCCAAAAAATGGTTAATTAGTTAACTGGTTAATTGGTTGATCGGCCGAGCAGAAATCACCACTCACTCCCGCAAGACAGAATTGCGGGATGCACACAACGCACAATTAAGCACTCACCAGTTCATTCACCAATTAACCACTCAATAATTAACAAGCTTCTGGAGGAATGTAATGAAAGGAATCTTGACAGTATTGTTGACTTGCGTTCTGGCTGTTGGCGCCACATCCCAGCACGACATGCAGAAGATGGCGGGCAGCCCCGCAAAAGCCATCGCCGTTGTCTATCCTGCAAAGGACAAGACAGTGAAGGGTGTCATTACTTTCACGCAGATGGAGAATGGTGTGAAGGTTGTTGCTCATCTTGAGGGTTTGACGCCGGGCAAGCATGGGTTCCACGTGCATGAGTTCGGCGACTGCAGCGCCCCGGATGCTACAAGCGCCGGAGGTCATTTCAACCCGACACAGATGACTCACGGCGCACCAACGGACGCGATGCGTCACTCCGGCGACCTTGGAAACATCGTCGCTGACGACAAAGGAGTAGCGGATCTGGAGTGGCTCGATCCCATGATGCAGCTTTCTGGCCCGCAATCGATCATCGGTCGTGCGGTCATTGTGCACGCGAAGGAAGACGATCTGAAAACGCAGCCTACCGGCAATGCTGGAGCCAGAGAGGCGTGCGGGGTAATTGGAGTAGCGAAATAGGAGTTAAGGGTATTTCAGCAAGAACAACGAGGCCCGGAGAAATCTGGGCCTTTGCTATCTGGGGGCGCTCCGTCCTGGCTACACGTACGTTTTGTGCAAAGCGTTGTCACTTGAAACACTGGAGGATGACGTAGATATTGGCACCATGACGAACTCCACACCTCCCCTTTGTCCTCTCTTTCGTAAGGAGGGGTTATGGGGTGGTCAGAAGACACTGGCGCGACCTCCAAACCACCCCTTAGTCGAGGCTGTCCAAAAAGTGTCTTTGTCATTTCGACCGCAGGGAGAAATCCTTCTTTTTGTTCAGATTTCTCAGTCGCTTCGCTCCTTCGAAATGACAAATAGGGATTATGAGACAACCTCATAAAGGGGAGGTCATGGATATCCAAGATGACTCTTTGCTTCAATCGAACCTCGCAAAAACAGAGGCGTCGTTTCCTCAGAAGTCATCTCCCCAAAGCTGAGGCGGTTCTGTGGATGCATTTGTCGCGTCGCCAGATGCTGGGGTTCAAATTCCGCCGACAGTACAGCGTTGATCAGTACGTCATAGATTTCTACTGCCCGGAATTGAAGCTAGCGATTGAAGTGGACAGTGAATGTCACTTTACTGCACCTGCCAGGGAATACGACCTAAGGCGACAGGAACACATCGAAACTTTTGGAATCAGGTTCCTACGGGTGATGAACACCGATGTCCTCGGCAACCTCCATGGCGTGCTCGATGAGATAGCAGCAAAAATCGGGGAGATCGAAAAGACGTAGGCTTCCATCCAACCCTCAAAAACACGAAGGTCCGGAACAATCCGGACCTTTTTCGTCTCAACAGTTGCGATATCAAAACGATGTCATTTCTTCTCCAGCTCATACGCCCGCGTCTTTCCCTTCTCGATCGCAGGAAGTCCTTTCGTGATCCAGACCGGCGCTGGTTGTCCCATCAGATAGTGATCGAAGAATTGAAGCATACGCACGGCAAAGTCCTTCTGGTTTTTTCGCTGTCGTAGGCCATGCGCCTCACCGTTGTATGTTAACATCCAAACCGGCTTGCCGAGTCGACGGAGCGCTGTAAACATTTCGATCCCTTGGTACCACGGCACCGCACCATCCGCATCGTTATGAAGCATCAATAGCGGAGTTTCAATGTTTGAGGCACGGAACAACGCTGAGTTCTCAATATAGAGCATCGGCTTCACCCACAACGAGGCTCCGATGCGACTTTGCTCCTTTTCATACTGCATCATCCGACTCACGCCGGTTTCCCAGCGGATGCCTCCGCAGGCGCTCGTCATATTGACGACAGGTGCTCCAGCTTCAGCAGCGGCGAAGATTTTGGAGTTCGCGACGAGATACGCGACCTGGTATCCTCCCCAACTGTGCCCCTGTATTCCAATCTTCGAACTGTCGATGAATCCCGACTGAACCAGCTTCAAGATTCCTGGAATGATGCAATCATATGCGCTCTTCCCGGGATAGCCGATCTGGTAACGGATGTCCGGTTCAAACACAACATATCCACGACTCACATACAGCGAGATGTTGACGCTCGATGACGGAGGCGCAGGAGGAATGTACCGATGAAGCCCGTCTGACAATCGTTCATAGAAGTATGAAATCAACGGATACTTTTTCTTCGGATCGAAGTTCTCCGGCTTGTAGAGAAGACCTTCGATCGGCTTTCCGTCTCCGGCAATCCACGAAACAAGTTCAACCGATCCCCAGAGATAATCCTTCTGTTGTGGATTGATGTCGCTGATCCGATCAAGCTGAATCATTACCATGCCGGTGACATACAGATCCGGGCACTCACAGAAACTACTCCGAGTCAAGATCAGCTTATCGCTGCCCTCTGCCTTTTGAGGATTCGAGAAACCATAAGGCTGCATGATGAGCTTCCTGGGCGGCAGACTCTCATTCAGCTTCATTGTGTAGAATCCGGATGATTTGTCTGTGTAGGAAAACACACCCAGAAGCACCTGAGCGTCAGGATTCAGAAACTTCTCCTCCGGATCGAGACGCGCATACCGGAATCGGAGGTTCTCTTTCCGACCAATCTGGGTGAGATTTTCCGCGGCACGCTTTCCCTCCGGATCGAGCCTCCAGATGTCGTAACGATCATAGATGAGAATATCCTTGTCATCCTTCGTCCACCCTGTCATTCCGTGCGGAGGAGGATCGCCAGGAACATCATTGAGTTCGTTGTAGACAGGGTATGGAACCGTTGCAGAAACATTGATCGTTTTCTCCTTCTTTGTCGAATAGACTCGCCAACAGGAATCCTCTTCCGCATACCATGTAATGTATTGCGCACCGGGAGAAAGCGCAGCGTTTCCTTGCGTCTTGGTGACAATCTTCTTTGCCTCTCCGGAAAGGGGATCGACGAGATATACGTCACGATAAACCGCATCCCACGATATCAACTGACGGTAAGGGACCTCCGATGTGCCGACGGCAATGTCTGCGTTCCCTTCGACTCCCACAGTGACTGTCGGCATTTCCAAGGTTGCAAGCTGAAGAAACTTCCTCTTCTTGAGATGTACAACCGCCGAATAAGAGCGTTTCCTTTCATTGTCGAGGTTCTTGAGCTGATGCGGCTGCAGGTATGGATCCTGCCAATTCCATATGTCCAGTTTGGCGGTCTCCTCATCGTTCATTGTCGTGTCTTCGGGCATCGGCACCGGAGCAGTACCAAAGAAGAGCCTCTTCCCGTCCTTGGAAAAGAAGATCCGGCCGTTCTCGCTGACCAGCCATTTCTTCGGCATGCCCTGCGTCAGGGTATCGGCAAGAACTTCAGCAGACTTCGCAGTCTCTGACCAATAGTACAGCGAGTAGTAACGCTGTTTGGCTTTGGACGTATCACGATCGGCAACGAAGGCGGTTTGCGTTCCTTCTTCATCGCAGGCAACTCCTTCGAATTTCCCTTTTCCCACCGCCAGCGTATCGCAAGAGAACTTCGCAGTGTCGACGGCCGATTTCTCGGTATTGACCGTGAACACGCCTGCCCCGACAGTGCTGTCATTTCCAGTTGTTGCCACAATGAACCGCTTCCCATTTTTCGAGAAGGCGAATTCACTGCCAAAGGAGAAGCTATACTCTTTGCTCGTCTTCAAGTTGCGCAATACGACTGTTGTCCCCTTCTCTTCTTTCTTTGGAGTTTCCTCGTCGATCGGATCCGCGGCATCGTCTTTTTTCTCGACAGCCTTCTTTCCCTTTTTCGTGGTGTCCGCTGGCTCCTTTTCATTTTGATAAGCGAGCCAACCTGATCCTTTTTCGGGCAGCTTGAACGATTTCACACGAGGGATCTTCGTGAGTTTTGACGTCGCCAGGTTATAGATGCCGAGGGAGTCCTTCGGCAGGTCGTCCTCCTTCTTCTTTGCGATCTTCAGCTTCTTGACCTCAGCGTAAAACGGTTTTATCGAGAACACGACGAAATCGGAGGCTTCAGAGATCTTTGCGTTCATGCCTCGCGGGATCGTGTCGTATTTCTTCAAGTCCGTGTTGAAGAGGACAAGACGAGCATCCCCTTCCTGTGGCTCGACGGAATACACGACCCACTTCCCATCATTCGAAATTGATTCTCCACTGACTTTCTTCCAACTATCATAGACATCGTGATTCAGAGGCTGCTTTGTCGTCGTCTGACCGAACGCGGCTTGCACAAGAGCAGCGCTGAGCACAACGAGGACGATGGTGCGAGATTTCATAGGAACTCCGAACTGTTGGTCGTGGTGGATTGCTGACGGGACGCACTACAAAGTACCGATGTGAGCCAAATGGTACCACTATTCTCGAATTCATCCAAGCTGAATCTAGAGATGGCAAGACCCCCACGCGTCCCCCTGAGAGGGGGACGGCCTGCAAGTGACGGGCTCAAGCGGCCAAGCGAGATGGTCAGTTTGTGCAAAGCCTTGCACGTTGACAGAGAAGAACGACGTCATTAACTTCGAATCGGGTAGGAGGCGGGGTTGCCCCCGC
>JBGPAN010000307.1:0-5287 GCA_041480785.1 Bacteroidota bacterium
ATGTTTTGCTGTTCTTCATCTCTCTCATTGCCCATATCAGCAAGTACAATCAGCCTGGCTCTTGAATCACCTGATCTTGGGTCGGTTTGCCCAACAACTATTTGGTGGCCTAACAAGACTGAGAAAAACAATATTGAGCCTGTTACTTTCCTCATTTCTTAGATCACTTCAATGGTGGTTCGTCGAAGTTTGTATCTATTTGCGTGATGATTGCCTCAAGAACTAGCTCGCATAATATTGTGGGGTTGTTGCGGAGGAGCCAATCGACGGGTCATCGTGGCGGGGTCATGAGCCCAAGAGTTCCGTCTACAAATGTCCCTCTGCACATCCATCGCATGCAGATATTCGCCTACCTCGGCACGGCGAACGGGTCACGAGTGCTTTCGCACCACTCCCTGAGATACTGCCGATGTCGTTCCAATTCTTGCTTGTACTCCTTCTTTCCTGCAAGATTGACCATCTCGCCTGGATCTTTCTCCATATCCACAAGTGACTCCCGGCGATTTCCAAAATCGTACACGCAGTACTTGAACCGCTTGCTCCTGACCATTCTTCCCGCTGGCTCCGGCTTCTGTCCATCGATTGGTGAACCCTGGATCATCTTGTTCTGAGAGACAACATACTCTCGCGGATCCGGGAAATCGTTCTTCTCGACGGACGCTTTCAAACTCATGCCAGGTAATCCCTTTGGAATTTGAAGGCCCGCAAGATTGCATAGCGTTGGCAATAGATCGATTCCTGTATTCACCAGGCGATCACATGTTCGTGCGCTCTTCATCCCAGGGACACTCATCATCAGTGGTACCCTTGACGAGCCGTCATATAAAACTGTTTTCTGATTCCATCCGTGCGCACCCTGCATGTCGCCGTGGTCAGCGGCGAAGACGATGATGGTGTTCTCAAGTTCACCTGACGCACGCAACGCATCAAGGATTGTCCCAACGTATGCATCGACCTTTTCAATCATGCGAAAATACGCCCAGCGGTATTGACGCCATTTCTTTTCATCGAAATCCCCAACTGGGAACAGCCGATTCGCCTGGAATGACTTACGCATCAATTGCATCGTGTCCGTCTCGTCGTTCATCGGAGCAAGGTTATCTACGGCAGGAGGACATTGTTCGATCGGAGGCGGTTCGCCGACAGTTCCGTCCGGGAGTTCCTCGCCTCGCGCCCACTCGCAGATATTGTGAGGATCCACAAACGAGGTCACGAGCAGAAAGGGCTTTTCCCGTTTCCGCTGAATAAATGCCGCTGCGCGGGAAGGAATGTCCGCGTCGATGCCCGTATTCTTGATGGCATCCATGTACTCGAATCCATGCACCAAGGTTTCTTTGACCGGGAACGGCATATGCCATTTTCCCAGATAGCCTGTGTCATATCCCGCCTCGCGAAAGTAGGTCGCAAAACACCGATGGTCTGCACTTACCGTTTTGGTGATATCGCTGTTCGTTTGGATCCCTGTGACATGAGGATACTGCCCGGTAAAGATGGATGTGCGAGCAGGGACGCACAATGGATTTGGCGAATAGGCACGTGTGAAGGACACACCGCGCGCTGCAATACTATCCATCGCCGGCGTGTTGATGTATCGTGTTCCCATGCGGCAGCTCATGGCGTCTGCCGATTGCTGGTCGGTCATGATGAGCAGGATGTTGGGTTTAGTCGCCCGATCGGCGATCGACGCTCCTGCAAATAGATATGGCCCCAAAAGTGTCGTGCCAACAGCGGCGCCCATCCCTGTTATGAATTTTCTTCTGTCCATTTTCCTCTTGGTGATATTGTGACCTTGTTATCTTCTTCAGCAGATCAAAACGCCAGGTCCATCTTAGTTTTTGCTTGCCTGGCTTCTCAAGAAGCGAAGCATTTGTTCGCGCAACTTCTTAGAAACTGAAGAATAGTTCTTCTCATCAACAACGTTTACGGTTTCATTGGGGTCTTTATCATAATCATACAGTTCAGCAGCTACCACAAGATATTTCTTGAATGGTTTGTCACTTCGGTAACTATCGTTCATCCAGAGAGTGAAGCGGTACCGATCCGTTCTGATCGAATAGCCCATGAATTCTCCATCGGAATATCCAAGTCGTTCAGTTTCCATCGCATTGTGAGTTCTGGGATATTGGCTGACCGCAAATCCCTTGATCCTCATTCCCGGATTTTTCATCACCGGAACCAGGCTTTTCCCATCCAGGTTTACGGGGATAGCAACACCTGCCAGCTCACAAACCGTCGGGAACACATCAATAAACTCAGTCAAAGACATTGTCTTGGATGGTTTGATCCAGGGAGCCGAAATCAGGAGTGGCGAATGAGTCGCCTGCTCGAAATTCGTATGCTTACACCAGAGGTTATGGTCGCCCAGATGCCACCCATGATCCCCCCAAAGAACAACGATGGTATTTTTCCGCAAACCAAGTGAATCAAGCGCATGCAGCAGGATCCCAATTTGGGCGTCAGCATAGGAAGTAGCAGCATAGTAACCATGGATGAGTTCTTTCTGTTTATCCAATGGTATATCCAGGCCACCCCCTTTCTGGTCTGAAAAGGATGCCAGCGGCGGGATGTCAGAGTAGGCATACAGTTCAGATGCCCTGTGATATGCAAGGTCCGGTCCATTTCGAGCTTTTTGCTGGAAAGGAGCGACTGGCATTTCATCACGCTTATACAGATCCCAATATTTCTTTGGCGCCACAAACGGCAAATGAGGCTTACTGAATCCTACGGCAATAAAGAACAGCCGATCGCTTTTTGACAATTGAGCGAGAATTTCTTTGGCGTGCAGCGCATTTGCACCGTCATTGTAAGCATTGTCGGGCACATCGGCACATTCAACCGAAGGCTTGACAAATTGTTGCACATAGTCACTCAGCTTTTGTCCTTTTAACCCTTTGCGTTCCCCCTCCGTTCTATGTTTCCTGATCAGTTCCTTTGTCGCAGGAAGTTGGTAGTCCATCTCAGGGGCTCCGGTTTCCTTTGCGAAGTACTTCGCTGAACTCTTGTAGTACGGAACATTCCATGACAGACTATCCAGATCTTTATCGACACATCTTGGATCGTAAACCTTTCCGATTCCCTGCGTCGAGTAACCTTGCTCGCTCAGATACTGGGGCAGGCTGAGGATATCCGCATTAGCATCGCGCATTTGAGTTTTCAGGTCCCACACCCTGGTCTTGTCAGGACGCATGCCTGTCATCAGACTCGCGCGGGTCGGCCCGCACACCGCCTGTTGGCAGTAGTTCTGCACGAAAACGGAGCCGCGTAGTGCAAGCCTGTCGATATTCGGCGTTTTGACGAGCTTGTCCCCATAACAGCCGAGTACGGGTTTCAAATCGTCAACGGCGATCATCAACACATTCATCTTCTTGTCCTGGGCGTTGAGTTGCGCCAGAGTCAATCCTACCTGAGCCGCAATACCGAGAGATGTAATGAATTTGTTCATGGGTTTTGAGTCTCGCTGTGTATGCGATGTCTTTACGATCGCCTTGGTATTCTTCCAGGCAAGAAAAAAACCATTGATTCATCCATATGCATCGCGCGCCAGTGCGTGACTGGTAGGCATGACTTCAGTGGGATTCCCGCTTCGCCGAGCGGGTGGATTGCCTGGGCATTGGTCTGATGGAGCGATCGACTTGTTCCTAAGGCGACAGTTGTTCTATATTGAAGTTGGTGATTCGTTGGCGACTTTTCGTCGTTCGAAAAGCAAAATATCCCTCCTTCAATGGCACGGTGTCGTCATACTCAAAGTACTGCACACCATTGATGGAAAACGATGTTCGTCTATCCCGAACCATGATCTTCACGGAGTAGGGTTTGTTCCCCTCGAGGAGATGTTCTTTGTCTGTGTATTCCTGGAGAACGGATTTATCGGTCCCGTGGCGATATCTTCTGAACCGCGTCGTCGTGTTATCATGTCCACCCACACCGGCATAGTACAAATTCAGATCGTCATAGGAGGAGAACTTGCCGTTCCTCTTGAAGGGCGTATCCCGTACCGGATCGGAGGCCATCCAGAATGCATTGAGATCGGAGACACGATCATTTCTTCCGCCGGAATCGATCATCGCGATATTGTACGTGATGATCAGGTTCGCGGAGAGCTTTTTCTTGTACCACACCGTCGCACCTGCTGACGCATTCACTTCGATCATGTCCCGTGTGACGAGAAGGCTCGACGTGGAAGGACTCTCAAACTCGGCGACCCAATCGTTCGCACTCAGTTCTTCTCGAAAAACAGTTTGGCTGGATGCAGGCAACAGCAGCCCGACGTACAGGAAAACAATGAGCGGCACCATTATGGTTCGCATCCTGCACGTCGCCATTCTAAGACGGTTTGGCATGGCGCCATCCGGCTTTCATCATTTCGTGCAATTCCCTGACGAGTTTCTCATTCTCAGGTTTGAAGACGATGCTCTCTTTGCAGAGTGGATCGTTCTTGAGGTCGTATAATTCCTTGTACTTTACTTCGCCGGTCTTTTGGTCCTGCCATTCCGTGTAGCGATACTGGTCCGTGCGCATGGAGTAGCCCATGATGTTTTTCGGGCGCGGGTATTGGCTGAATGCTGCTTTCTTCCAGGCTTTCCGCGGATTGTCGAGCAGCGGAACCATGCTTATTCCTTCCAATCCATCAGGCAATGGAAGCCCACAGAGCTCGGAGAGCGTGGGATAAATGTCGACGAACTCTGTGAGGGCATTCACTCTCACACCGTGCGGGTAGTCGGGATCTGAAATAATCATCGGAACGTGCGTGTCCAATTCGAAGTTCGTATGTTTACTCCACTGCGAGTACTCTCCTAGCTTCCATCCGTGGTCTCCCCAGAGAATCACAATCGTATCTTTTCGAAGGTTGAGCCGGTCGAGTTCCGTCAGGAGTTTGCCGACTTGTGCATCGACGTAACTCACGCATGCATAGTATCCGTGAATGAGTTCTCTCGTTTTCGCTTCGTCACATGGTCCGACATCAGGGATATCGGAATACGACCGTAGTTCACCCCACGTCGTGAAAGCAATGTCAGGCGCGTTCTTTGGCTTGTCCGGATATGGCAAAGGGATCTTCGATCGATCATAGAGGTCCCAATACTTCTTGGGCGCACAGAACGGTAGGTGAGGCTTTCGAAATCCGACGCCGAGAAAGAACGGTTGACGCTCGCTTTCCTTAGCCGCGGTAGCTTTCGGGGCGAGTCGGTTTAACGACTCAATCGCCATTCGTGCGAGATCGCCGTCGTTGTATGCTTCATCAGGCACATCGGCACATTCCGTTGCGTGCGCTCGCATGCGTGTGGCACCG
>JBGPAN010000308.1:0-5270 GCA_041480785.1 Bacteroidota bacterium
AGATTCTCAAGGGCGAGGTTCCGGACGCAGAAGAGACCTATTCTTACGTCAATGTTGCCTATCCATGTCTCAACGAGAAGCAGCTGGCATTCGGCGAGACCACCATTAACGGACGCGATGAGTTGCGCAATGACGAGGGGATGTTCCTGATCGAAGAGCTGCAGTCGATTGCCCTGGAGCGCTGCACGACAGCGCGCGAGGCGATCAAGCTCATGGGGAGTCTTGCCACGAAATATGGCTACGGCGATTACGGCGAGTGCCTGACGGTTGCTGACAAGAAAGAGGTGTGGCAATTCGAGATCTTTGGTGCCGGTCCGTCGGAAAAAGGAGCAGTGTGGGCCGCAGCGAGAATTCCCGACGATCACATCGGCGTCTCAGCCAATATTCCGCGCATCAGTCAGATCAATCTGAAAGATACGAACAACTGTCTCGCTTCAGAGAATGTGTTCACGGTCGCGAAGGAAATGGGGTGGTGGGATCCGGCGAAGCAAGAGCCGTTCAAATTCTGGAAAGCGTATAGCGGCAGAAAACCTTTTTCGACCCGCGAGTTCTTCATCCTCAACTCGTTTGCCCCATCACTCAAGCTCTCGATGGATGCCGAAGAACTGCCATTCAGTGTGAAGCCTGAGAAGAAGGTCGCCATTCGCGAGATTCTGAAGATGTACCGCGAGACATACGGGGGGACAGACCTTGACATGACGAAGAATCTTCTCGTGCAGAAGCAGCGTTCGCGCGATGAGATCGCGAAAGACAGCATCGCCGGCAAAGGTCCGGAAATGCTCAGGAGCACTGTTGCCAATCCTTGGATGAGCAGGGAGCTTGTTTCGCTCCTGAACAATTTGAAGCCAGGAACGGTCTCTTCTCAGCGAACCATCGCTATCGCGCGTTGTTCGTATTCGCAAGTGATTCAGGTCCGCGGTTGGCTGCCGGATGAAGTCGG
The DNA here is from genome assembly GCA_041480785.1 of Bacteroidota bacterium. Taxonomy (GTDB): domain Bacteria; phylum Bacteroidota; class Ignavibacteria; order UBA10030; family UBA10030; genus UBA9647. The sequence goes on from JBGPAN010000308.1 coordinate 941, forward strand.
CGCTGTCGCCTGGTTTGCGTTTGACAATCCTGCCCAAAGTCCCCGGTTCCCGATTTTCTCGGGTGCTCTCGAGCTCCCCAAGAGCTTCGAGGTGTGTGGTCAGCAACGATACCGTGAGGATGCTGCGACGTGGTGGTTCCGCCGTACGAATCGTCTCGCGACCATCACGTACGGGAGAACACGGACTATCATGGATAAAGCGGTTATGGACTTCGAAGACAAAGCATTCAACGATCTGCCGGGGATCGAGCAGCGCGTCCAGGATATACTCAAGAAGGATAGTTCAGAAGCTGGTCACCTGAAAACGCGGGAGTTTGTTACGGATTACACAAATGACATGGCACGTGCGGCGATGTCGAAATGGTGGGAAATGGGGAATCAATTCTGGGGGATGTTCTCTGGCGGATTCTAGACTGAACGACCCGAAGGGCCAAATTGTCCCGCCCGAGACGCCGTCTGGGGCGGGACAATTGTTTTCTCGGACCTATTTCGCCAACAACAATTTCTTCGTATCCACAAAACTCCCTGCTCTCAGCTGATAGAAATACACTCCGCTCGGGAGCGATGAGGCATCCCATCGGACAGTGTACGCTCCGGCCGGACGCACCTCGTTTACAAGCGTGGCGACCTCTCTGCCGAGAACATCAAATATCCTTAGTGTTACAAACTCGAAACTCGAAACTCGAAATCCGAAATTTGTGGTCGGATTGAACGGATTTGGATAGTTCTGCAGAAGAGCATATTGAAGGGTTAGAGTGGTCTGATCGACAACAGCGGTCACGGGGTTGGCAGCTGATCCGGGCGAGTATGGCAATCCGGTTGCGCTCACAGTCTTGTGTAGTGCCCAAAGTCCGACGACTTCCGGGCTTCGTGTGACGGATTGGGCTATTGCACCGGCAATGCTATCGCCCTTGAGGGTAAACGGTCTTACGAGCTTCTTCCCCTTTTTTGAATGCGGTGAGGCAGACCCCCAGTAGACTTCATCCATGATGTCGTTCGCCTGAGGATTCAGGAGAATCACATTGTCCCCGGCGCCCAGCAAGTTCGTCTTGGTTGAAGATACATAGAACCCCGAATCGGCCTGACCCGATTTTGCGGCAAAGAGCTTCAAGGAAGTAGGAAAGGAAGGGCCAAATCCCGAGTTACTCACCCCGCCGAACACGACGGTGTATTCGTTTGGTTTCAGAACAACGTTTTGGGGAAAAGTGAACACCGTGTGCGCATCACGCTCGAGGATGCGATACCCCCCGATGTTTGCGTCTGATATTCCCGCATTGACCACCTCAACGAATTCATCTCCACGAAGGCTTCGCAATCCGTCGCCGTTTGCATCTCCATCTGCTGGTACATCGAAAAGAACCTCATTGAGTACAAGTTGAGAGGTGACGACCGGCTTCTGGAAGAGATGCATGGATGTGTAGTAGTCAACCGCTTCCGCGACAGCTTCTGCGAATCGTTTGCGTGATTCTGCGCTGTCTCGCACACCGATCATATTACACTCGATTTGCACACCGCTAATTGGACCTCCGCTTGCAGATCCATGACGTTGAGTATTGTATCCCCCGTTGAAGTATCCGCTAGATCCCGGGTTGGGTTGCATCTCGCTGGGGACAGCCGGATACCCGCGGTTCTCGAAAAAGCTTCCAAGACTTCGAGGCCCACGCAGCAATTGAGAGAAACTCATTCCCGATGTCGGGATCATAGTACGAATGCTGCTGCCGTTGCCATAGGCCGGCTTGTCGAGCTCTGAGTCGCTGAGGGAGAGTGAGGTGCTGCTGAGGAGATACCCAAGTTCGAGGCGCTGAATAGGATGAGAGCTGTAGCCATGGAGGTCTATGTAGAAACCTCTCCCAAAATTTTTTTGCACTTGCTGGGCCGCTGTGTCGATGAACGAGTGGTATTCCTTCCAGGCTTGAATCGCGTACGGGTTTCCCTGCGCAGCTTCGACGATCTCTCTGTCGGCGTCGAGTTTTATCCGGTCCAGGTGACAGATGATGATATGTGGATATCTGCCTTCCCGGGCGAAGACCGTCTGACCGATCCTCCGGATCAGGTCCTGCACATTTGAGTCGTGCCCGGTTGTTATGTTGCCGGTCCGATCGGGGATCTCGGCTGGTGTCAAGAATCCATCGTGTGGCGCCGAGAAGATATACGGCGAATTTCCGGCGATGTATTCAATGTAGTTGTTGCGTCCGAAATACGATTTGCCGGAGGTAAATGTGGAATCGCCGGCCGCCGACGCGGTAGAAAGAACCGATAGAAAAAAAGCAACAACTAAGGTCAGTCTCTTCAATTTTCCCTACTTTCGTTTCATACAAGATAGTAAATCGGAAATGGAAAAAACTACTCCTGCAGACCCACGATCTTCAATACCCCATGGCAGTCCCGCCTCTCCTTGGATCGGCACAGCCGTGCAGAGTGCCGAAAGGATCGACGAGAATAATTTGTGCGCCACCGAAGAAAAGGTCAAACTCACCATAGAGCTGGAGCTGGTGACCTTTCTTTTTCATCCCCTCTTGCGCCTCGGTGGAGAAGCGTGATTCGAGGGAGAGATAATGATCTGATTTCTGACAAAGGAATCGAGGAGCGCTATCTGTTTTTTCAACATCTAAGCCGTAATCAACAGCGTTGACAATGAGGGTCGTTACCGTCGCTGGGATCCGCGCAGCACCCGGAGAGCCAACCACCATGAAGGGCTTTCCACCTTTCAGGAGGATCGAAGGAGCAATGGAACTACGGGGCTGCTTGTTCGGTTGCACAGTGTTCACGCGTGCGGTCGATGCGAAATTGGACATGCCATTGTTCAGAAGCACACCGGCCGCCGTTACACCGGATCCAAAAAAGGTGCCCAGCGTTTGAGTCAGAGACACCGCATTTCCATCACTATCCATGACCGAGATTTGCGTGGTGTGTCCGCCAACGGCCTCCAGGGGCATTTCCTGCTCGAGGAGGCGAGATGCTTTCGGGGAATCGCTCCCTGTGCTTTTCTTCGACGTGTCGACAGCGGGATCGTTTTTCTTCTCACCTCTGCGCTCAATCGCCGGATTCCTTTCGTCGGTGCGATCATACTGCGAGGGGATTCCGGAAGTCGTTTTCCTATAGTCTGGAGGGGTCACAGCTGTCATGCTGATCTCGTCGAACCGGGATTTGGCAAAGTCTCGTGATAGCAGTCCTTTCACGGGAACATATTCAAAGCGGGGGTCGGCGAGGAAGGATGTCCGGTCGGCGTAGGCACGGCGCATAGTCTCGGCAAGCAGATGAAATGATTCAGCTGACGTTGCATAGTATCCAAGTCTCTGTAGATTTGCATTCTCCAGAATGTTCAGCGCCTCAAGGACAGTAACCCCCGAATGAGGAGGCGGAGCAGTGTAGATCGTATAACCACGATAACTTCCTTTGAGAGGCTCGGTGATGGTCGGCTGGAAGCTTGAGAGATCGTCAAGTGTCATCATCCCGCCGCACCGTAACACTTCGTCGACGATGGACTTCGCCACAGGACCCGCATAGAAACCGGCCTGACCTTGACTGGCGATTGCTTTCATCGTGTTGGCGAGTTCGGGTTGTCGAATCGTATCCCCCTCAGCTCGCGGAAAGCCATCATGGAGATACACTGATGCTGTCGCCGGATGGCTCTGCACAAGGTTCGTGTTGTCGAGGATGATCTTGCTCAGTGTCTCGTCGATGGGGAAGCCTTTCTCGGCGTGGCTGATTGCCGGTGCCATGACAACGGACGGGGGCAAGGTCCCGAACTTGCGCAAAGCAGTCGTCAGTCCTGCGACCGTGCCGGGAATCAGAATCGCCTTGGCGGTTTGGTTGTCCTTCCCGTACACAAAACCGGCCTCGTGGACCCTTGAAGATGACTGCCCGTAGTAGTTGATATAGACAGATTGGCCGTTCTTGAGTCGAATGAGCATCCCACCCCCGCCACCCAGACCTGATCCATCGGGTTCGACCACTCCAATGGCAAATGCGGCAGCCACTGCCGCATCAATAGCGTTTCCTCCCTTCTGGAACATTTCCATTCCTGCTTGCGTGGCCAGCGGGTGTGCCGTCGCAACCATCACCTTCGAGCCGACTGCTTCTTTGCCTTTTGCTCCTAGGCTGTACTGTTGTGCGAGTACAAACGAGGGAATGATGAAAACAATAAGAAACAGCAACAACTTGACGCGAAACCATCGCTGGGAAATCATGATCTCTCCATCCATGAGCAATTCACATTCGCTGAGATATGTGCTACTTCGCAAAAATATTGCCTACTGGCTGAACAGCATCTGCAATCTTGTCTACAAGGTCAATGGGGATTTTCTTTTCTGCCGCTATCTTCGAAAAG
>JBGPAN010000309.1:0-5254 GCA_041480785.1 Bacteroidota bacterium
AGAGGTTCCATCGCAGATTGCCAAAATCGAAGGAAAGAAGGTCACAATTCTCTTTCTGGCCAAGACTCCTTCCCTTAGCTATGTCACGTTTGATCTGAGACCGTCTGAGACACCTTGCCCGCTATCCACAGGTTTGAAAATTACACCCACATCGTTAGAGAATTCAAAATATATCGTTAAGATCAACGCTGATGGAGATGTTTTCAGTATCCTAGATAAGATCGTAAACAGAGAACTGTTGTCCTCGCCGATCAGACTGGCGTTTCAGTACGAACGACCACAACAGTATCCGGCATGGAATATGGATTGGGCGGATAGAAAAATGCCTCCCGTTGGCTATGTCGAAGGACCGGCTAAGATCAGGATAGTTGAAAACGGGCCGGCCAGAATCGCACTCGAAGTGGAACGAGAGTCACATCATTCGAAATTTGTCCAGAGAATCCGTTTGACGGCAGGTGGAGAGCGGGTTGAATTCGACACCGAAATCGATTGGGCGACAAAAGAATCATCGTTGAAAGCGACATTTCCTCTAACGGTCTCCAATCCATTAGCCACGTACGATTACGGCGTTGGAACAGTGCAGCGCGGCAACAATGACTCACTGAAATTTGAAGTGCCATCTCATCAATGGTTTGATGTGACAGACGAGGATGGCACCTATGGTGTGTCTGTCCTCGAGGATTGCAAGTACGGATCTGATAAGCCGGCGGACAACACCGTTCGACTGACTCTGCTCTATACGCCGGGAGTGCGGTACTCCTATAGCGATCAGGCAGTTCAGGATTTTGGCAGGCATGAAATGCTCTATGCTCTCTTCGGTCACGCGGGGGATTGGCGCAAGGGGTCTGCCAATCTGCAGGGGATGCGTCTAAATCAACCTATGATGGCGTTTCAGGCGTCGCCGCACAAGGGAGTTCTGGGCAGGGCGTTCTCATTCCTGTCGATCAATAATGCCGCTGTCGTTCTGTCTGCAATGAAGAAGGCAGAGAACAGCGATGATCTCATTGTGCGAATCGTAGAGACTAAGGGGAAGGAAGCGAAAAATGTAGAACTCGCATTTGCGGTCCCCGCGTTATCAGCAAGAGAAGTCAATGGTCAGGAGCAAGATCTCTCCGCGGCTGTTGTGAGGAATGGAAAGCTCGTCTTTGATGCGGCGCCGAATCATTTACGGACGTTCGCAGTCAGGCTTCAGCCCTCAAAGGAGAGGCTCACTTTGCCGAAAAGCGCACCAATCGGATTGCCGTATGACGTCGACGTCATAAGCTACGATAGAAACAAGAGAGACGGAGACTTCGACGGAAAAGGAAGGACGTTCCCGGCAGAATTGCTTCCGGAAACCATCACCGCTGAAAACATAATCTTCAGACTGGGTCCAAGAGCCGATGGTGCATACAACGCTGTTGCCTGCAAAGGGCAGACAATAAAACTGCCTGAAGGAAAATTCAACAAGCTGTATCTCCTCGCGGCGTCGGCTGATACATTGCGCGGGGCGACGTTCCGAGTCGGTAAGGCATCCGTCGAGATTCCAATTGATGTCTGGTCGGGATTCATCGGCCAGTGGGACAGGCGTGTATGGCACGGCGCCGACATTGCAGAAACGAGTTATGATCGGAACAACGTCGAGTACGCCGGTTTGATCCCTGCCTACCAAAGGAAGGTGAGGGTCGGATACTATTCGACGCATCGGCACTTGAACAGCGGGGACAACGACCCCTACTCATATGCTTACCTCTACAGGTACGCGATCGATCTACCAGCGAACGCAAAGGAAATCACGTTGCCGTCAGATGAAAAGATACGCGTGCTGGCAGCAACGGCGGCTTACAATGAAAATGACGATACAGTGCCGACGCAGAGTATCTTAGGCAAGCTGGATCGAGACACAAGGGAGTATGAGCGGTTTATGGCTTGTTCACAACCGAAGATCTCGCCTCAGAAAGCGCACATTGACAGTAAGCAGCCTCTGATGGTGACGATCAATTCAGACGATAAAGCGGCCGAGGTCCGCTATACTCTTGATGGCACAGCCCCGACGATCGATTCCCCCCTCTATACTTCTGCAATTAGTGTAGATCAAACGACGGTTGTCAAAGCGGTCGCCTTTCTCAAAGTGCAACTGCCGAGTGTTGTATCCACCGCCTATTTCAGCAAATCGCTCCCCATTCAGAGGGTTCAGTACCTTTCGCCTCCGGCCCAGCGAAGATCCGGGAGCGGCGGAGAAAACACACTCATCGATCTGGTAAGAGCAACTGCTGAAGTCGGAGACCGCGCCTGGCAGGGATTTGATAAGAATGATCTTGACGTGATCCTGGACCTGGGGCAACTGAGAGATCTTGAAGAGATCACGTTGAGCTGCCTCGAAAATTCTGGCGCAAGAGCATTTCTGCCGGCGTCGATTGAAATCTCTGTGCCCGGGGACAATAAAGAGTACAGAACTGTCGCAACGGAGAATCTGAACGTGCCGGAGAAACCTCAACCCGTTTCGGTGAAAGACCTGAGCTACCGCCTCGCGAATGTGAAAGCTCAGTACATTCGTGTCAGGGCAAAGAATGTGGGAACGCTGCCCGTGTGGCACGCGAATGCTGGTGCAAATGCATGGATGTATTTCGACGAAATCATTGTGAGGTAGAAAGCCGGAGGGGTGATTCCGACTTCGGTTCCCCTGAAGATAGGAGTGTCCAACCGGAAATCGGTGCATTGATGCGGCAACTCTGACAGAAAACGTCACTCAGGTCTCTCGTTCAACAGAGAATCCTCATCGGTTCTTGCCGATGAGGATTCTCTGTTTTCTGAACGACGGCGCTTTGCCAAAACCGGTAACTGATTCGATTCTTAAGAATTCCTCCTATTTTGTGCATTTTCTCAAAAAAAGTACTTGCCTTCGCCGCAAGGATTGTATATATACACATCGTCGTCGAGCACAAAGAGATACGACTCAGTGAGAACGGCAGTCCGAATCTGAGTAGGAGAATATATAGTGTTTTAGGACGATAGTATCTCACCTTGGCGTCCGGATTCCTTCGCGGCCCGAAGGAATCCGAGCAAACTCTTCGCACCGGCTATCAAGTGTTGCCAGTACTTCCTGATTGTTCAATTCTTCGAGGCATACAGCAATGAAGATGAGACTCTTGTTGGCTGTCTTCCTTGTGTTTACCACTTCCACGTCTGTTATTTCCGGCACGACCGGCAAGATTGCGGGAACGGTTCGCGATGCATCGTCCCGCGAGCTGCTCGTGAGCGCCAACATCACGATCGTGGGCACGACCCTCGGCGCTTCATCCGATGTCAACGGTTACTACTGCATTCTCAACGTTTCCCCGGGGACCTACGATGTAAGGGTCTCGTACATCGGCTACCAGCCGATGATAAAAAAACGCGTGTCTGTCAGTGCAGACCGTACGACAAGCGTCGACTATGAACTCTCAGCAAGCACCGTCACGATGGATGCTGTCGAAGTTGTGGCGCAGAGAGAAGTCATCATACGCGATTTAACCTCAACTGTATCAAAAGTGAGTTCTCAGGATATCCGAAACCTGCCTGTGGAAAACATCGGCGATGTGCTTCAGTTGCAGGCCGGGATTACGAAAGACGCGTCAGGGCAACTCCATATGAGGGGAGGTCGGGCATCGGAGGTACAGTACTACGTCGATGGGATGTCGGTCACAAATCCGTTTGGAGGAGGGATGGCTGTCGCGGTACAGAACAACAACATACAGGAAATGCAGGTCATCAGCGGGACGTTCAACGCCGAATACGGACAGGCGATGTCGGGTATCGTTAATATCGTCACGAAAGACGGTGGCGATGACGTACACTTCTCGCTGTCTGTCTACGCCGGAGATTTTGCCAGCACGCGCAATGATGTGTTCAGGAACATCGACAATATAAATCCGCTCGCACAGAAATTCCTGGAAGGAACTCTGAGCGGGCCAATAAGGCTCTTCGGCGAGAAACTTCACTACTTCTTCTCCGGCAGGTACCGGAACGAAGAAAACTGGTTATACGGGCGACGATACTACACGCCCGCTGACACTTCGGATTTCACCAGCAACGACGCGTCACAATGGACCATACAACACACAGGAGACAATGCCTTTGTCCCGATGAACCCGAGCAAAGAATTCTCGCTGCAGGGTAAGATCTCGTATCAGCCGATCAACGCGCTCAGTCTCAGTTACAATCTGATATGGGACAAGTCGCAGTCCAAGAGCTATCGCCATGCCTACATGCTGTCTCCCGACTACCTCCCGACGAGCTACTCCAACGGCATGAACCACCTGCTCAGAGTCACCCACACCTTAAGTCCGAAAGCGTTTCACGAATTGAAACTCTCGTACTACGACTATGGATTGGACAGGTATGTCAATCCCAATCCCTTTGACTCGATCTATGATATTGGAATCCACCGATCGCAGAGCATCGTTCAGGACGTGTTTGCTATCGGAGGAGTCGATCCATCGTTCCTGTATCGAAAAAGCACGACAGCTGCTGCTAAGTACGAGTTGACTGCGCAGGTGAATCGATATCACCTTCTCAAGATGGGGGCTGAGTACCGACAGCACACACTCACCGAAGAGATGTTCAGCGTCCGCAAGGATGAAGGAACGCAATGGCAGCTGCGAGTCGATGACCTGGCTTCGCTTGCTCACAACTATTATAGAAGAAAGCCGCTGGAACTAGCGGCCTACGCGCAGGACAAGATCGAGGTGGGGGATTTCATCGTGAACGTTGGTGTTCGATTCGATTACTTCGACCCGAAGAGCGTCGTCCCGGCGAGGATGGATGACCCCGGGAACAAGCTGGGCTCGGATCCATCGGTCGCCTACAGGAGCACGACAAGGAAAACGCAGGTGAGCCCGCGCATTGGACTGGCATTCCCAATGTCGGCAAACGGCACTATCCACGCCTCCTACGGTCAGTTCTTCCAGATCCCTGAATTCCAGCGGCTGTATGAGAATCCAGAGTTTGAAGTTGTCGGCCGCTTTACGACGTTCATCGGTAATGCCGATCTGGAAGCTCAGCGAACTGCAATCTATGAGATCGGGTTGCAGCAGCTCCTGGGCGAGAATTTTGTGCTGAATGCGACATGCTACTCGAAAGACTACCGGCACCTCGCGGGTTCAAAGCTCTTCAAGACACTTGAACAGGACGAGTATGGGCAGTATGCGAACGTCGACTATGGCAACGTTTGGGGGCTTACCCTGGCCCTCGACGTGCAGAAAACAGGATCGGTGTCCGGCAGCGTCGACTACAC
>JBGPAN010000310.1:0-5250 GCA_041480785.1 Bacteroidota bacterium
AAGGATGCTGAGGTGTTCGACGGAGTGACCGTGGGATTCGAGAATAACTGGAACGTGACTCTTATCGACAGCTCGTCGGGATGGGTTGGGAAGAATGCTTACATCTACAATTTCTTCCCCTTCTACACGAATTTCAACGGGACAATCATCGCCGGCTATCGCAAACCGGCTGACTATGAAATCCGATTCTCGGACAAAATAGTTGATACGTCGTATGCGGATCCCACATTCGAGACCCTACCGATCCCAGTGAACTTCCGAATCTATAACCTGACCGACAGCATCTACATCAAGTTCATTTTCGGCGACAATGTCGGCAACGGCAAGCTGTCTCCAACAGATGAGATCTTCTTCTATGAGAAACAGCCGAATGGGAAGTTGGGCTTCACGTGGGATCTGTTCTTTGTTGCAAAGGCGAACCAGAAACCCGACACGGTGTACAATTTGACGACGGGCGACAAACTCGTCCTGAAGGTTACCAAGCCATTCAGGAAAGGAGATGTCTACGAATTCACTCCAGACAAGCCCAAAGTGTCGGAGCAAATCGCTCAGGATCAGCTCCCTCGGGTACGCGTTGTTCCAAACCCGTACGTGACAGCGTCGTCGCTTGAACCACCCCTTCCTCCGGGTATCACCAGCGGGAGGGGAACGCGTAGGATGGACTTCATTCATCTGCCCGCCGGTGCCAAGATCACCATCTTCACGGCGAGGGGTGATCATGTGGTGACTCTGAACCAAGATGGGAACATTGAGAACGGGACGGTTTCCTGGAATTTGAAGACAAAAGAAAACCTCGATGTAGCCTATGGGGTGTACTTCTATGTGGTTGAATCTTCTGTTGGAAAGAAGACCGGTAAACTTGCGATTATCAAGTGAGCATATGAGCATATGAAGAAGATGAATCGACGAATTGCTGGACTGATGCTATTGTGTACGCTTCTTGTCGCGCAAGAGATCCAGGCGCAGTCAAAAGTGGGTACCACAGCGGCTCAGTTTCTGGGGATCTCCGTGGGGGCACAAGCGGCTGCCATGGGCGATGCCTTTGTCGCCTCGAAGGAAGGTGTGAGCACAATCTACTGGAACCCGGGCGCGTTTGCAGCATCTGGAAAATCCGAGCTTATGTTTGCCAATACGAATTGGCTTGTGGGGACAAAATTTCGCTGGTTTGGCTTTATGCTCAACCTTGACGGCACGAACGCAGTGGCCGTGAGTCTCACAAATCTGAATTACGGTGAGGAAGACGTCACTACAGTACTGGCTCCTGATGGAACTGGTGAGCGGTGGACTGCTCAGGATGTCGCATTGGCTCTTTCCTACTCCCGGCGCCTCACCGATCGCTTTTCGATGGGCGGATCGGTGAAGTACATCAGTCAGACGTTGTGGAACGAATCGGCGAGCACAATCGCGTTCGACCTTGGACTGCTCTTTGTCACAGGATTGAATGATATGCGGCTGGGGATGTCTTTCTCGAATTTTGGCGGCGACATGACCTTGGATGGCAAAGACCTGCTCCAGAGAGTCGACATCGATCCAGCAAACTCAGGGTCGAACAAGACGCTGGTCGGTAAGCTGAAGACCGATCCATGGCCGATACCATTGTTCTTCCGTGTCGGTGTGGCCATGGATGTTGTCAAGAGCAATGATGTCATCTTCACTCTCGCCGCGGATGCCGTTCGGCCGAATGACAACGTGGAATACGTCAATGTCGGCGGCGAACTTGGCTGGAACAATCTCATATTTCTTCGCGGAGGGTACCGGTCTCTCTTTAAAACGGCAGCTGAAGAGGGTTTGACGTTGGGTGCCGGTGTGCGCTATCAATTTGAAGGGATAGCAACCCTCGAACTGAACTATGCCTACAATCAATTTGGTGTTTTTGGGAACCTGAATACTGTAGCTCTCGCAGTAGGATTTTAAGGTAATTCCAGCAATCTTCTAGTCAATGGATCCCTAACCAAGAAGGAGGTTTCGGCAAACAAGACGAAATTGTTACACTCGGTTTCCGATGTTCATTGCTTCAGGATCGCTCAATAACTAAAAGGGAATAGACTATGAAGACAATCTTACGAACAATGGTGCTCATCGGAGTAGTTGCGTCGTTGGCGCTGTCGCAAGCAACTTGGACGGTACAAACGAGCGGGGTTACCGCAACCCTGCGATGCGTCAAGGTTCTGAGTCCCAATATTGCGTTGGTTAGTGGTGCCAGTGGAACGCTTCTTCGCACAGTTGATGGAGGAGCAACGTGGGTGAAGCTTACGCCACCCAATGCGACCTTCACTTATTATTGCATCGAAGCGTTTGATACTACGACAATTTGGCTAGGGGGAACAGGGTCCTCGGGCACAGATTTCAGGATCTGGAAAACGACGGATGCCGGGAAAACCTGGACTCAGCAATTCCAGAGCTTGGAATCCTACAGCGATGGGCTTCGTTTCTTTGATTCGAATAATGGAGTTGGCCTGGGTGATCCAGGAGCCTCTGCATCGAGCAAATTCGTGGTGACCCGGACGACCGACGGGGGCGCCAATTGGACGATAGTGCAAAATGTGCCTCCAGCGGATTCTGTAAACGCAGAGACGAGCACACCCACCGCATTGGATATCTACGGCAACAATGCCTGGTTTGTCACGTACGGAAACTCAAGCGCGATTGTGAATCCGAGAGTCTATAAATCGACTGATCGGGGAGCAACATGGACGGCTTCCAGCCGCATCACGGGGCTCCAAGAGGGCTTTTGTCTTTCCTTCAAGGATGACAAGTCTGGAGTTATTGGCAACGTGTTTGAAGGAAAGGGTGCCATCACATCTGATGGCGGTGCAACGTGGAAAGTCGTGAAAATGGATACCGTTTATGGCATGAGAGCTATCCAATGGATCCGTCCGACGAACGCTATCATGGTGGTCGGTGGGCTTTCATCCAAAGGCATTGCCATGAAATCTGTTGACGGCGGAAACACGTGGACGCATGTTGATCCACCAAGTGGGGTAGTAAGACTGCGTCATCTCAATTTCTTGAACTCAAGCACGGGTTGGGCTGTCGGGGATGGTGGGGGTATCGTAAAATGGACCGGTGGCGATCTGGCGCCTGCAGTTGCACCGAAGATCTACATGAACGATGATTTCACAGCCCCGGCTGGTACTGCATTAACTTCGGCCGGTTGGATCCAAAGTGCAACGTCGGCAGTAAATCCTTTGACGATTGCTTCACCCAGCCTGACGTTCACCGGTCTTCCGGGGTCGGGTGTCGGTGGCGCTGTGCCGATGACGAACAACGGCCAGGACGTTTATAAATCATTTCCTCCGGTCAATTCGGGGAACGTGTATCTTTCGTTCCTGATGAATATTTCAGCCGTACTGACGGGAGATTATTTCATTGCAGTTTCTCCATCAGCTTCCCAGGTAAACTACTATGCCCGCTTGCATGTGCAGAGTTCCGGCGCGGGTTATAACATCGGAATCAAAAAGAGTAACGAGACTGGGGCTCAGTATGGAACAACCGTCTATAACCTGAATACGACGTACTTTGTAACTCTCAAGTACGCATTCAACGGAGTTCCGGCGGATTCTGCTACGTCGACGGATGATGCGATCAGTGTGTATGTTCTGCCGAGTGGATCCAGCCTCGCGATAGAACCTGCGACTCCCGAAATCAACGGGTATGTCTTCTCAGGGAAGACGGATGCCGCAGATTTGGCATCTGTTACGCTTCGGCAGGGCTCCGCTACCAATGCCCCGACAATGATCATCGATGACGTCAGGGTTGGCAATTCCTGGGCCTCCGCGACTGCAGCCTATGTGCCCGATAGCGTCTATGTGACATTCTCGGCGAATACGGCGGCGGTTCCGGACACACTGAAGCCGACATCGTTCGTTCAAATTCGTGGGGGCGCGAATCTCTTTGGACCGTGGAGTTCAGGTTCGAAGGCGATCCTTGCGAATGTTGCCGGCGACTACTGGAAGGGAACCTACAAACTGAAAGTGGGCGATACCATCCAGTACAAGTTCTTCACCAACGCCAGTAATCCGCCCGTCGTTGATAATGGGTGGGAACAAAACTCAACAGATGGGTCCGGCAACCGAATCATGGCTGTTGGGCCGAGGGATACGACGCTTCCGTTGCAGTTTGTCAATGGAACGCCGGATGCTCAGCCACAATACTTCACGCCATATGTGAATCAGAAGGATTCCGTCGAGGTGTACTTCCGTGTGAACATGTCGGGCCTCGAATCATTTAATAAGGCTACTCAGTTTGTCGGTGTTCGCGGTGGAGCTGCTCCACTTGATTGGGGGAAGAACCTCCTTCTTACCCGAGAAACCCAGCATGGCAACGGCGGAAGCCGTCAATATGATGGAACGAATTTCTGGTCCGGGTACGCTCGTTTTCCGAAATCAGCGTTCGCGAACGACATCGAGTATAAGTTCGTCTATCTCGGCACGAATAGCACAACTGCAGATCCCGCTGGATGGGAAGGACCTTCTGCAGCGCCGGACGTGAACGGTGGTGGCAATCGTGTGATCTTGAAATCACCGGGCATCTCTGACACGACTCTCTACTGGAAGTGGTGGTCGAACAATCCGTTTGTTCCGTTCCAAGGCAAGGACACGGTCGTCGTAACGTTCCGCGCAAATCTGGCACGGGCTGTTGCGGAGCGCGGCTTCAGCTTCGGTGACACGGTGCAGGTTAGGAGTGGCTATGGTGGGACTGCAATGGCCGTCCGCACAAAAGCACTAACGCGATCTGGCCTTACCGGTACTATCTTCATAGCAACAGATACGATCGTATCTGCGGTTGGTAAGGCAGTTAACTACCAGTATTATATGGTGAAAAACGGTGTTGATATCAAAGAAGATTTCTTTGATTTCAATGATGTGGCCGGTAGCACTCAAGCAGAACGTCGCAAACTGAATCTTACCTCAAAAAGCCTGTCAGTCTTCGACACAGCAGTCGCGACATCTGACATGCGTCGGATGCCTCGTTTCAGAAACACATCGCCGCTGTCGAAAAACGTGTTGGTAACGTACACGGTCGATGTGCGTCCGGCGTACTACACGGTGAAGGCGGGAAAGAAGCTCGTGGCGACCAATATCACACCGTACGTCATCGGGAACGCAGACAGCGTGATGAAGTGGGGCGTGTGGATGAACGGACCTGCCGTGGGCGGCTGGGATACACGTGGTGGATGGGGTCCCGCTCGTCGGGCGGATTCTACGTCGAAGATGTTCGACGACGGAACACACGGCGACGTCGTGAAGG
>JBGPAN010000311.1:0-5228 GCA_041480785.1 Bacteroidota bacterium
TACGATGTAGTTGAAATCGATGACAACCCAAAAATCGCCTAACGTACACTTGTCAAAGAACTTATAAACCTATTGCTGATCGTTAACCGGACAGCAGTGCATTGGATCATCGGGCCATTGAGTCAATGACCTGATGAATCGATCTCCCGATGGAACAATGTTCATCAGTGTTTTAGGAGCACTTCAATCTGAGTAATCAACTCATCCACCATATCATTGCCATCCTTCAATCCGGCGCTCATGAATTGGATTTTGCCGTTCTTGTCGATGACGATCGTTGTGGGAATTCCCTCAATTCCGAACTTCTGAGCCGTTGCGAAAAGACTATCATAGACAACCGGGAACGTAAATTTTGAGTCCGCCATGAATTTCTTCACCGCTGCTTCACGTTTTGGCCCGATAGTGTACTCTGATGTATTCATCGCCACAAACGCCACGGTCTTGTACGCCTCATATCGTTCGTAGACCTTCTGCAGTTGAGAGAGAGATGCTTTGCACGGGACGCACCAGGTCGCCCAGCAATTGAGAACGACAACCCTCCCACGGAGATCGCGCAGTTTTACAATGGCACCGTTCGTATCCTTGAGGGAAAAGTCGGGGGCAGGCTTGTTGATTCCGCTCTTCAGAACCGAAGCTTCCTCCTCCAACTTCGCATCCTTCACTGACTTGTCGTAACCACTGAGCGAACCGTGCACGTTCTTGTAGGCGACTTTGAATTTCTCCACGATTTTCAGGTTTGATTTCGCTTTTCGAACGCAATCGAGCCCCAGCCTCTCTGCTTCTTTGAACTTTCCGTTGGCAACATAGACGTTGATGAGGTTCTCATTGACCGAGACATCTTCACCGTTCTTTATGCTGTACGCCTCCGCAAGGACGGGCTCAGCTTCATCATTCCTCGCCAACTTCGAAAGACCAATACCTCTCATCGTGAGGAGCCCGGCGAGCGTATTCGAATGGTTCTTCTTCCACTCGGCGATCGTGATGAACGAAGCTTTGGCGTTGTCATCCTGTTTGCGAACGATTTCCACGCCCTCGGCCAGCCAGTCGACGGCTTTGTCCATTTTCACTCCCGCCTCTGTCATTGCTGAGGTGAGGGTGCGATAGAGTCCAGGATCGAGCTTTGGCGACGACTTGAGGAGAGCGTATCCCTTTTCGTACTGCCCGGTCTGGACATATCCCATCAGAAGCTGACGCTGGTTTGCGAGGAGTTCATCCCCTTTCACGGGAGAATCTGCAACGTATTGCTCAAGGAGACTGGTTTTGGCGAGCGGATCTTTCCCTTTCGAGATCTCTCTCATGCGTGTGACAGAAGCAACTTTTCCTTTCGGGTTTTCAGCAATGAGAATCGTTCTCAGCGAATCAGCCTTCACTTTCTGTCCGGTTTGTTCCAGCCATACCAAGATCATCGGGAGAGCTTCTTCGTTCTTGCGAAAGTGCTCCAACTCGCCGCTGAGTTCTTTCTTGACGCGTGCGATTCCGGCATTCGTAGGAGTTGGGTTTGTCTCGAGATACCACGCTATGTTGACAGCGAAATAGTTGTCGGGAAATGTCCGGCGCTCTTTTGCCATGTCGGTTTTCGCTGCATCCACATCCTTCCGGTGTTTGAATCCCTGGTGACCACCGAATGCAAGGACAATCCCCCTCCAGTAGCGTGTACCTTCGAGTTCTTTTCCGTCTGGCCCAAGGACCATTCCGCTCCACCCCTGCTCGACATTGTCGTCCTTAAGATCTCCTGAAACGAATTGATACAAAAGAAACCGCGCATCCTTCCGATCGAGGGTGAAGTTCCCCTTCCACACGCTCCCCGATTTTGCCATCGGGACTTCCACGAGTACAGGCGTCACGCCCGATGTAGGCAGAATAAGTGCATGAAGTGTGAGCTTTGAGGCTCGGAGTATCGTTGCCCCTTGCGCAGTAGGATTGTAGACCGCCGTAACAATATCTCCAATCTTTGGGTTTTGAGGTGCGAACGTAGCTACTTGGCCACTTGCTTGCTCAAATGAACACGCAAGAAGAAACCACACTGCAACGAAAAGAATCAAATCATCCTTCCGCATACAAACCATCTCCTGCAATAGTGAACAACTCTCCAGCTTCGGCATCACACCACGCCCCTGAAGCATTGAGGCCAGGTGCGCCCCTGTGGAAGGTCAAGGTACGGACAACAAGGTGAGCTTTCAAGGAGTATTTGGAGACAAACAGGGGGAATGAGTTCTTCCTCGGACTGGCAAGCTGCGGACGTGGCCCCGAGGTACGTGATGCCGAACGACCAGGAGGGTTGAAGAAGTAGATCAGTCTGCAGAATTCCAAAATCCAAAACCGCCCAGCTGAATAGCTGGGCGGTTTTTTTGACCAGGCCTCGATGCAAGCCAGCCATCAATTGTCTAGTCCCGACGAGATCAATCTTTGGATCCAGATGATTGCGAGAGCATGAAGACGGCAAAGGATGCGAGCCAGTGTTCCCCCTCGTAGTTTCCGCTGGCAACATGAGCAAGTGCATCATCAGCGTGTTTTCTTGCTGATGTCAGGAGTATTGATTTCAGAGGATCGTTCGCCGGCAGACTCGAGGCGATTCCGAACATGCACCATGCCCGACTCAGGTTCAATCCATCGAGATGGACAATCTTGGGATCTGACCTGTCACTGACGATTGCGGGAGAGAGAATATTCTTCGTAGATTCTCCCATCAACGTCGGCGCGAAACCGTGAAACCACGCGCGGAATTTGGCGGGATCAAGGACTTTACTCATCAAATCAGCTTCCATGAGACTCGGCGAAAAGAAATCTTCCCCCCCCGGTTCCCACGACAGAGGTGCATCTTTGTCGGCGGCGAAGTAGGTCATGCTTCGCTCTACAAGCACCTGTTCCAACTTCGCATCCTTCACACCTCTCGCGTAATCCAATGCGAATGAAATGCCAAAGGCCGTGTTAGGATGCACGCCCGTACGGATAGGATATGTTTGCTTCGGAAGAAAATCAAAGTACCGTCCCACGATTGCCTGAACCAGAGGATCGAGATTCCTGGACCACGCCCGACCTTGTTTATCATCCCAACTTCGAAGCTCCTCGGCAAGCTTGAGGAGCCACGCCCAACCATATGTTCGCTCGAACGACTTTCGGCCGGGTTGATCGAGATATTGAACTTCTCTCCGGATGTTGTCGGCGGTCAGATTGGCTCCGAGTGCAGCCCTGATTTGAGATGATTCGGGTAGATCAGGAAACAGACGGAGAATTCTGACAAGCATCCAATGCCCATGAACCGACGAATGCCAGTCGTAGCAGCCGTAGAACGATGGATGCGTCGTCCTCGGGTTCAGAAGGTCGTTCTCGTTGTTGATGACGTGGTCGGGCTTGTTGGGATACTCTCTCGAAATGCACCGGAGAGCTATTCGGGCAAAATTCGAAGCAACGGCCGGGGTGAGTTTCCTATCCTGCCGGGAAGCACTGGAGTCGCACTCCTCAGCCCTTGCCCACGATACAATGCAGAAAGCAAGAATTGAGGAGATCAATACGACCAGCCTGGTCATTCTGTAGAAAGAAGTATGATTCATAAAAATCTCCGAAAGGGGAATTGAGTCGGATCTCGGCAACTCCTCGGGGGAGCACCAATCCAATCTATTCCATCACCTACTGAAATGCAACTGATCGGAGCCTCCACTGTCAGAATCCGCACCGTTGTCATTGACTTCTTCTTTAAGTATAATGGGTTCGGACTTCAAATCCCATCCCTTCCTTCTGAGCATTCCGACATTTCTCCCCCCTGATTGGTGGAATGTCGGAGTCACGTATGAAACGAGGCTTTCGTATGAAAGCAACAACCTTCATCCTGGTGATCCTCATGGCATCCATCGGCTCCCGAAACACATCCTCAGCGCAGCTCAAGCCAACTGCACTTCGGTGCGAGTATCTCATCGATCCGCTTAGCGTGGATGTAGCCAATCCACGATTGAGTTGGATCATCGAGTCACAAGAACGCGGTATGCTTCAAACCGCTTACGAAGTTCTCGTGGCAAGCACACAGAAGCTCCTTGATCAAAACCGCGGAGACGTTTGGGAAAGCGGAAAAGTTGCGACCGACCAATCAAATCAAGTTCTCTATGCAGGCGCTTCACTGAGCTCCCGAGCGTCCTGTTTCTGGAAAGTTAGAGTTTGGGACAACCATGGTCACGTGTCGAATTTCTCCAAGCCAGCGATGTGGAGGATGGGCCTGCTGACAAAAGGTGATTGGAAGACGCAGTGGATAGGATTGAAAGCCGACCCGTCGGCCGATCTGCGCCCCGCGCCGTACGTCAGGAAAGAATTTGTCTTGACCAAATCCGTTCGTCGCGCCCTTGCTTACATCACTGCCCGCGGGATGTTCATCGCGACTATCAATGGGAATCGGATCGGGAAGGACTTTCTTTCGCCAGAATGGTCCGACTACAAGAAACGTATTCAGTATTTCACCTACGATGTGACGAGTCAGATCATGAAAGGGATCAACTGCGTTGGGATTATCATTGGTGATGGATGGTACAAGGGATATGTAGGCTTCGCACTGAAACCGAACAACTACGGTGATCAGACCAGCGCTCTCCTCCAACTCCATCTGGAGTACACCGACGGAACGGAGGAGATTGTAGGCACAGATGCAACCTGGAAAGGTTGGTACGGGCCCATTCAGTATTCTGACATGCTTATGGGCGAGAGTTATGACGCCCGCAGAGAGTTGAGGGGCTGGGACAAACCAGGCTTCGACGATACGCACTGGCAATCGATTGACGTCTTCCCCGCACCCGAAGTTCGCCTCGTTCCACTTCGCACAGAACCTGTTCGCGTTACGCAGGTTCTGAAGCCGAAGAAGGTGACCGAACCAGTAGATGGAACTTTCGTGCTTGATTTCGGTCAGAACTTCGCCGGATTCTGTCGACTCAAAGTTCGCGGACAGTCCGGAATGAAGGTAACCCTTCGACATGCGGAAGTGCTGAATCCCGACGGGACGATCTACACAACAAACCTGAGGAGGGCAAAAGCAACGGACACGTATATCCTCCAGGGAGGTCGGGAAGAAGTTTTTCAACCGCACTTCACATTCCACGGCTTCCGCTACGTCGAGGTCACAGGCCTTTCGAAAAAACCCCGGCGCGACGCAATCCTCGGATGCGCGATCAACACGGATCTTCCGGTGAGCGGCACATTCGCATGTTCGGATACGATGGCGAATCAACTCTTCAGCAACATTCTCTGGA
>JBGPAN010000312.1:0-5227 GCA_041480785.1 Bacteroidota bacterium
ATTTGAGAATGCATGAAAGGAACCAAAATCTAGTGAAATTATGACAGACAATCAACGGGGTCAAAACCCATTAATTTCTTTTAATCTCAACGAAAATCGATCCAAACGGGGCAATTGCCATTCCTGACATTGACAAATCGTCAGAATGAAAGTGGGTGACGAGTTGGTTGATTGACCGCGGAAGGTATGCTATATTCCTGCGAACCGACCACTGCCAATAACACCGTTCACTGCAAACAGTCGTGGTGATCGATTCTCCAATTACGGCTTAACTCCATCTGGATCGATTTTCCCAAGCAAAGGATTTCTCCCATGACCCCACTGATGCAACAAATCAAGACCAAAGCGAAGCAGTTGCAGCGCCATATCGTACTCCCGGACGCGATGGACGAACGCGCAATTCGGGCATCAAGAATCTGTGTCGACGAAAACCTCGCGGCAATTTCCCTTGTGGGAAATGAAAATGAGATTCGGTCCAAGGCCGCACAAATTGGTGTAAAGCTCGACGGCGTGCATGTCGTCGACCCGGAAAAGTCGGACATGCTCCAGCAATACACCAACACGTACTATGAACTGCGCAAAGCAAAAGGGATGACGCCCGACCAGGCACTGCAGACGATGAAAAAGTCGCTGTTTTTTGGCGCGATGATGGTGAGGGAGGGTGTCGCTCAGGGAAGCGTCGCAGGTTCGCTCTCAACAACCGGAGACGTGCTCCGTGCCGGAATTCAGGTCATCGGCGTCGCAGAAGGTATCAGCATTGTTTCCAGTTTCTTCCTGATGGCGTTCCCGCAGAAGGTCTACACGTTCGCCGATTGCGCTGTTGTGCCTGACCCGACCGTTGAGCAACTCGCGGACATAGCCATTGCATCGGCGGAGAATCATCGGAAGTTGACCGGTGAAGAGCCGAAAGTTGCCATGCTTTCGTTCTCCACAAAGGGAAGTGCCGAACATCCGTTTGTCGAAAAGGTCCAGCAAGCAACAGCGATTGTGAGGAAGAAGAGACCTCAACTCGAAGTCGACGGTGAACTCCAGGTCGATGCAGCCATCGTTGCATCTGTCGGCGAACGCAAGGCACCGGGCAGCACCGTGGCAGGAAAGGCGAACGTGTTGATCTTCCCGAACCTTGATGCAGGCAACATCGCCTATAAGATCGCCCAGAGAATGGGTGGAGCGGAAGCGATCGGCCCGGTAGTCCAGGGGTTGAAGAAGCCGGCGTTCGATCTATCCCGTGGGTGCAGCGTAGAAGACATCGTCAGTGTGATTGCCATCAACGTGTTGATGGGAGTCGTCTAAGTACTGGGTAATGGTCAGCAATCCCATTTTGTCAAGTGAAATCCTGGCCGGCAAGAGCGCATATGAAGCCGGCCGGGGTTTCAACGTTGCACGTCTATCCATTATTGTGTATCATCGCACGAGATGGAGATTCTCCTGGAGGCCCGGGTGAAAACCCTCTCATATGGTGTCAGGACTTTTGTCCTGACACGATCTTAGGCTTTCTTGCTGTCAGGAGGAAATGCCGCTTTACAGCATCCCGTACAGCGGGACTCCTGACAGCAAACACGGGGCTTTCGTCCATTTTAGCTTCTTGCTTCAAACGTCCGTCACTCCTTCAATTGTATCTATGAACCCTGTCGAAACGTACCTAAAGCAGCTTTCCGAGAGCCGGGCCTCTGGCGCTGTCGTGGGTGAAACATCGCGATACGTTTTCCTCTCCAATCTTCTGAATGAAATTGGAAAATCGTTGAAGCCCAAGGTCCGATGCTTCATGGGCCTGAGCAACCAGGGCGCCGGCATGCCGGATGGGGGATTGTTCACTGCCGATCAGTTTCAAAACCAATCTGATCTCGAACCTCCGAAAGGACAGGTGCCAGGTCGAGGTGTGATTGAGGTAAAATCTCCCAACGACGACATCTCAGAGATTGTCAGAAGCGAGCAAGTTCATAAGTACCTGAGGAGATATGGCTTGGCGTTGGTAACAAACTACTGGGATTTTGTGCTCGTCAGGAGAGGGATCGGGGGAACCGAGGTGGCGCTGGAGAGGTTCCGGTTGGCTGCAAACAAAAACGAGTTCTGGGATGCCGCTTCGCACCCACGCAAAACCGCCGATGAAATCGGCCCGCAGTTTGCCGATTACCTCAAGCGTGTCATGCTCCATGCCGCGCCTTTATTCGACCCCAAGGATGTGGCGTGGTTTCTTGCTTCATACGCCCGCGAGGCAAAGGCGAGAATCGAGAAAGCCGATATCCCCGCTCTTGCAAATACACGGATCGCTCTGGAAGATGCTCTCGGCCTCAAGTTTCAGGGACCCAAAGGGGAGCATTTCTTTAGGTCATCGTTAATCCAAACACTCTTCTACGGCATTTTCTCTGCTTGGGTGCTTTGGTGTAAGCAGCTGAAGCATGGCAAGGGCTCAAGCACCTTCGATTGGCGTACCGCAGCGCATTACTTGCGCGTTCCAGTTCTGCGGAAGTTGTTCTATCAGATCTCCGAGCCGGGACAGCTCGGGGAGCTAAACCTTGCCGAGGTTCTCGATTGGACGACGCTGGCCTTGAACCGTGTTGTACCTTCAGAGTTCTTTTCACGGTTCGAAGAGGAACACGCCGTCCAATACTTCTATGAGCCGTTCCTGGAAGAATTCGACCCTGACTTGCGAAAGGAGCTCGGTGTTTGGTACACGCCGACAGAAATCGTGCAGTACATGGTGGCGCGCGTCGATACAGTGTTGCGAACCGAACTCGGCTTGAAAGACGGGTTGGCAGATAAGCGAGTCTATGTGCTCGACCCTTGTTGCGGAACCGGTGCATACCTCGTGGAGGTGCTGAAGCGGATAGCACAAACGCTCTCCGATAAGGGAGCGGATGCATTACTTGCCAGCGACTTGAAACATGCGGCCATGAAGCGCGTGTTCGGGTTTGAGATTTTGCCGGCTCCGTTTGTGATTGCGCACCTTCAGCTTGGTTTGCTTCTGCAGCACTTCGGAGCGCCCTTTTCTGAAAAAGAAGGAGAGCGGGCCGCAGTTTATCTGACCAACGCTCTCACCGGTTGGGAGCCGCCCAAAGGACCGAAAGAACACCTCGGCTTCCCGGAGCTCGAAGAAGAACGCGACGCTGCAGAGCATGTGAAGCGGGATACTCCAATTCTCGTAATTCTTGGCAACCCCCCATACAATGCATTTGCAGGTGTTTCTCCCAAGGAAGAGCAAGGGCTTGTCGAACCCTACAAAGAAGGGCTCATCAAAGAATGGGGGATCAAGAAGTTCAATCTTGATGATTTGTATGTCAGGTTTTTCAGACTCGCCGAGCGTCGAATTGCAGAAACGACGGGCAAAGGAGTAGTTGCATTCATTTCCAATTACTCTTGGCTGTCCGATCCTTCCTTCGTTGTGTTACGGAAGCACCTTCTTGAATCGTTCGACAAATTCTGGATCGAGAATTTGCACGGTGATCGGCGGATTTCGGAATACGCCCCAGATGGTCGGACAAGCGAGACAGTGTTTTCCATCTCTGGTTTCTCACCCGGGATCCAACAGGGCGTGGCGATCTCAACCTGGGCTAAAACAGGCAAGAAGAAATCGAAGGTCGAAGTCCTCTTTCGGAATGACTTGGATGATGCAAAGGCCGACCAGCGACGGGCACATCTTCTAAGCACTTTAATTGAGAAGCGCCTCGAAGCAAGCTACGAAAAATCGTTACCGTCAGTGTCAAATCGGCATTCTTTCAGGCCCACACAGGTGACCTTAGCCTACCTCGAGTGGCCGCTGCTCACAGAACTATGTTCTGTTCCGCCGATGAATGGATTGATGGAGAAGCGGGGTGGTGCCCTGATTGACATAGACAGATCGAGACTTGAAAAGAGAATGAGGATGTACTTCGACGCGGGAGTAAGATGGGAACAACTGATCTCGTTGAGGACTGGACTCACTGAGCCAGCGGCGAGCTTTGAACCCCAAACAGTGCGGGCGAAGGCGTTGAAAAGCGAAGGATTCGAGGCGAGTCGCATCTTGCATTACAGCGTTCGCCCGTTTGAAAGCCGTTGGTGTTATTACAGCTCCGTCAGCGGATTGTGGAATCGGAATCGACCAACGCTGTGGCAACAGTGTTGGGATGGTAACTCTTTCTTGCTTAGCCGCGTTCAGGCCTCAACATCGCCAGAAGGGCCGCCATTTTTCTTTGTGAAGGGTCTATCGGATGATCACCTTCTATCCCCAGATGCGGCGTGCTTTCCGCTTCGATTGAAGACGGAAGAAAAAAAAGAAGCTTCCGCAAGTCAACAAGCCTTATTTGATGCAAGCGCCAATGCCCCTCGCGCGAATCTCTCAAGCTCTGCTCGCATCTATCTGACGAAACTTGGCGTCAACCAAATTGATACCAATCTCGAGAATTCCTCGCTGATTTGGATGCATGCATTGGCTATCGGTTTTTCGCCTGCATATCTCAAAGAAAACGCAGACGGGATCCGCCAGGATTGGCCGCGCATACCGTTGCCAAAGTCGGCAGATGCGCTCGAACGTTCTGCCGCACTCGGCCGCAAGATTGCGTCGCTCCTCGACACAGAAGCCGATGTCCGCGGAGTCACTTCAGGAACGATTACGCCGGAGATGAAACATATCGGCGTCATCCAGAGTATCAAGGGCAAAACACTTCATGCAGAGAAAGAGGACCTTGCCCTCACTGCCGGATGGGGTCATGGTGGGAAAGATGGTGTTACGATGCCGGGCAAAGGTAAAATCACACGCCGTGACTACACCAAACAGGAACTGGCAGCCATTGAATCGGGAGCCAAGGCTCGCGGACTTACACTCAAGCAGACCTTGCACCATCTGGGTGAGTCTACGTGCGATATCTATCTCAACGATGTTGCCTACTGGAGCAACATCCCTGAAAAGGTGTGGGATTACACGATAGGTGGCTATCAGGTGATCAAGAAATGGCTGAGCTATCGGGAAAAAGAGTTGCTCGGGCGCTCGCTGACGTCGGATGAAGCGCACGAAGTCATGAACATGGCTCGTCGCATTGCAGCCATTGTGTTCATGGAGCCGGCGCTGGATCAGAACTATAAGAAAGTGAAAGCGTCGACGTACAAATGGGCAAGCGAAAACGTCTAACCATTTTACCAACGTCGGGAAGATGGTGGATATTAGCTCTGGCGCACAGCGCGAAATCCCGGATCTCATGCTCACCAAGTAGCTGTTGCTTGTAATGTCAGGACGAAAGTCTTGACATCATTG
>JBGPAN010000313.1:0-5210 GCA_041480785.1 Bacteroidota bacterium
CGATTCCTCTTGCCACGGCCTGGCGCGCGCTTGACACCAAGAAGCGTGGACTGTATGATCTGAATCTGTGCCCGGTCGTCATCATGGAAGGGCAGAAGGCGTTCAAGCTTGCCTGGCACGGATGGGCGATCGCGCTGATGATTATCGGATCAATTGTCTTCTTCTCCACGTCGATCCAAGATCGAACGGCGGAGATTAAACGTCAGAAAGATCTTGAAGGTCGGAAAAAGAATGAGCTCGCCGATCTCGAGAAGCTGCGCTCCAGGAGATCAGAGCTCACGTCGGATATCGAGCGGTATGCGAATGCTGCCTCACTCTATGACAGTACTGCACCCGGCAGCGATCGATGGAGCAGGGTCCTTCACTATCTCGCGAATAGCGTCGAGGACCTGAATGCCATATGGTTGTACAAGATGAATCACGACGAGGCGAATCCAGGCACGTTGAGAATCAGCGGGAAGTCGATCTACCGTACGCGTATCTCCCGCCTGGCCAGTCTTTTTGAAACAGCAACGCTGAAGCAGGTGCGAACTTCCGTCATCAGGGACAAAGTCATCTATGATTTCGACCTGATCGTGGAGCAGATTGACAAGAAAGATGCCGAGTCTACCAACAAAATACGGTAAGACACTATGTCCTTCAAGATACGAAATACGATCGTCCTTGCCGTTGTGTTTGTGATCATCACGGGTGGTGGCATGTTTTACTGGATGTACATGCAACCGAAGCAGTTGAAGGCTGCGGTGAGAGAGATCCAGAGGATTGAAAAGGAACTCGTTGATTTGCCACAAACACTCACCGCCGTAGAGAATCTTACGAATCAACTGGCTGACACAAAGCGCCGCTATGATTCTCGGAGCAAAGAGATTCCGGCCTTTGATATCACATCTCAAACATATGCCTATATCAGCAAAGGCATCGATGAAGCCGGAATTACGGCCGAGAATGAATTTGTCAAGATCGGGACACTGACATTTGAGGGGACAAGGAATTTCGGGTCGATTGGATACAATGTCTATCAATTGACGGATGGCGAAGCTGTTTTCGACAACCTCTACCGATTCGTTTACTACCTTGAGAACGGAAGCCGACTTTACAAGATCGCCTGGATCAACCTCGAGAACAAGGAAGCCATCAACGCCGATACGAAAGAGACGCGGAAGTATCTCGTCTTCAACCTGGAACTCCACGCCTACTTCACCAACATCAAAGAGTTGAATACTTCCATCGCGGCGAAATCGGTGCCTTTCACACAATCCCCGTTTGATCCGTTTGAGCCGATCATCCTCGGGGCAATCTCGTCGGAAGCTCCTGCCGGTGAGTTGGATGTGAAGGGATTCGAAATCAAAGCTATTCTGCCGGGGAAGGCCATCGTGATGTACAATGGCGATTTGATGGTCCTGCATCTCGGCGATAAGGTCTGGCGCGGATTTGTGAGCCGTATTAGCCCTTCGGATAACAAAGTTGAGTTTACTCTCAACGAGGGAGGCATCGTAAGGAAGGTTACCAAGATAATGGTGTTTGCCAAAAAGAAACGTTAATGAGGGAGTCATGAAAAAACGATCAACAATTTTGTTCATTTGCTGCCTGCTCCTTCTCGCGAATCTTCAGGTCGCGTTGAGTCAGAACGAGGCAATGATCAAGCGTGCCGCTAAGGGGAAAGATAGCTACACCCAAGATGAACTGGTTTCTTTCAAGAGCGACATTACGTATAAACAGGCTATTGAGTCTTTGAGCGCGTTGAGCAAGAAATTTGCGAAGAAGCCGATCATCGATCCCTCGCCGCTCATGACTCCAATCAACGTAGAAATCCAATCGATGTACTGGAAAGACGCTTTTGAGCTCATCCTTCGGACGAACAACCTGTGGTACGCTGAACAGGATGATTATTTTCAGGTTGCGCCCATTGGGGCCCTGGTGGCCGGTGGTGCGCCAACTCCTGCTGGAACAGCGATGATGGTCGATTCCGGAGCAATCATCTCAAAAATACCAGAGGTCACGATCTCCGCAATCTTCCTGGAAGTCAATACTTCCAAGTTGCGGGAGAGTGGAATCAGTTTCAATATTTTCCGGGGTCGCGACCTGAATCTCGGAATTCAGTTCACAGGGGCTACTCTAGTGAGTAGCCCTATTTTCGGTGTAACCGCCTCGCCGACGTCGAATAAGCTCGCTGTCAATGTCGATGCCGCGCTCAAAATCTTTGAGAGTGAGCAGCTCGGCGAAGTTGTGGCGCGACCGCAAACGGTTGTGCGCTCAGGATCCGCAGGCCGAATCCAGATAGGTACAGATTTCTCTATCAAACAAAGAGATTTCCAAGGCAACATCATTGATGTATTCCAGCCCTCGGGAATTATCCTCCAAGTTACGGCGAAAGTGTACAAATACGCGTCGACCGAATTCATCGATCTTGGTTTCCACGCAGAGAAAAGCAGTGTCACTCCTGGTGCTGTAACTACGATCAAGAACATCACGACAGCCGATGGCAAAACAATGGTCCTGAATGGCGAAGAATCGTATGTTGGCGGCTTGTACTCGAATGAAGTGAATACCACGCGGGAGGGCATCCCATTGCTGAAGGACTTGCCGTGGTGGGTCTTTGGATTGCGCTACATCTTCGGATACGACAATGCTTCAGTTGTTCAGAAAGAACTCATCATCCTTTTCAAGGCAGAACTCATTCCATCGATCGATGAGCGTATGAAAGACGTTGCCAAAGAGCGAAACGTGATGCGGGATAAGCTGAAAGAAGGTCGTGATGACTTGGAGAAAAGAACGAAGAAACAATAATGACCAACGATTCTGAACGGCACACTAAAGTACTTGGGGAGTTCGTCATGAACGTCCGTACGATCTTGTTGTGGGGGATAATAGCGGTGCTGACGCTTCTGCTGTCATGTCAGAACCCGACGGGACCTGAAACACAGGTTACAGCTATTCCGACGTCAGTCCGCGGGATGGTGATGAGAAACGACAACCTGTCGCCGGTCACAAATGCCATTGTCTACGATATCGGCGGCCTTGCCCGGGATACATCGAGAGCGGACGGAACGTTCCGCCTGGTGTACCAACTTCTCTCACAGACGAAGACCACAATCATTGGTTCCCGCGCCGGTTACGGCAATGATACAGCGTCCGTGACGTTGAATCCGGGAGTTGACACGACTATCGTCTTGCGCCTCAAGGCTGACAGCTCGAGTCCCTCGGGACAGGTCTCGACTGGCAAAGCGGCGAACATCGTTCTTGTTGCATCGAGTGGGGACAACATCTCCATCCGAGGTACGGGCTCAAACGAGACCGCACTTCTTCAGTTCGAGGTCAGGGATTCTCTCGGCCTTCCGATCGCAGGTGTCAACAAGCTCTCCATCAACTTCTCAATTCTTGGCGGCCCTGGAGGCGGGGAATATGTGTTTCCTGCTACTGCTGAGACCGACCCCTTGACCGGTCGAGTAACAACGCGTGTCTCGAGTGGTACAAAGGCGGGTGTCCTGCAGGTGTATGCGACCGCGACCGTTGCCGGCACGCCTCCGCTCGTTATCAAGTCCAGCCCGATCAAAATAACGATCTCCGGTGGTTTGCCCGATGAAAACCATTTCTCGATCAGTCGCACGCCACTCAACATCGCCGGAGGTGTATTCGACAATCTCCGGGCGCAAATCATGGTGATCGTCGGTGACAAGGAAGGCAACCCGGTGCAACCAGGGACTGCGGTCTCCTTCACCACGACCGGCGGCGTGATTCAGCCGAACGCTGTAACCGATCGTGATGGTATCGCACAAGTGAGCCTGATATCCAGCAATCCGCGTCCGCCGAACTCGATCGCAGTCGTTACAGCGAAAACAATTGGTGACAGCGGTAAAGTCATTCAAAAGAGTACTGTTGTTTTGTTCTCTGGAGCGACGAGGATTGTGCCTCCTCCTTCAACAATCGTCATTCCGGACAGCGGCGTTGCTTCATTTGAGTACAAGGTGCAGGATCCGAATGGATCCCCGCTTGCGGGTGGGACGTCTATCTCATTATCGGTAGACGGACCGGGATCGGGGCAGCTCGAATTGTCAGGCGATGTCACGAAGACCTTGGAAGACTCGAACGATCCGAACAGCACACTTTTCAAGGTGACCGTGCGTGACAAGCAGATGCACGCACCTTCAGGGGCGGTTACCTTTAAGATCGTCGTTGTCAGCCAGAACGGCAATTTGACGACAACGTTCCCAGGCATCGTGTTGCTCGACACAAATGTGGCAATACCACCTTCGAAGTCCGGCTACATCTCCAGTCTTGCGCTGGTTGGCATTGACAACTCACAGCTTTCGATCAGTGGCACCGGAGCGAATGAAACGGCGAGGCTGACCTTCATCGCGAAAGACTCCTTGGGGAATCCTGTTGAGCTGCGCAAGCGTGCCTATGTCACCCTCACGCTCTCACCGACCGGCGGTCTCGGAGGCGGCGAGTTCTTGTTCCCGGCTGCGGATTCCACAGATGCTTATGGGCAGATCAGCACAACATTCAATGCTGGAACGCGTTCGGGTGTCCTCCAGGTGATCGCGCGGTCAACTTCTGCGGGACGTATTATCACGACGGCCCCGATCAAGATCACAATCGCCGGCGGTCTGCCTGATTCCAGCCATGTCACGGCGACGCTTTCCCAGACCAATATGCCAGGCCTCATCAAGACAGGAACGCTTGGCACAGTGGGTGTGCAAATTGGTGATAAGTTTGGCAATGCAGTCCAACCTGGAACAGCCCTCTACTTCAGTACGTCAGGTGGATTGATTCAGGCTACGGCATCAACGGATAACGCGGGCCAGGCGAGTGCGACGATTCAGGGAGGCAATCCTGCGCCGAACGAGTCAAGCCTTGGCGGACCCGGGCATGGCTATATCACAGTCCAGACGGTGGGAGCAGGAGGTGCATCGATTACGAAGAAGATACCATTCCTCTTCTCCGGTGCCACACGCATCGTGACGCCCTCGACAAACATAATCGTAACGGACAGTGGTACAGCTACGTTCCAGTATCGAGTGCAGGATCAGAATAGTAACCCATTGGTAGCAGGAACGACGGTCGCCTTGACTGTCGACGGACCCGGATCGGGCCAGTTGGAGTTGTCAGGAGATGTGAACAAGACGCTTCTTGACACGGGCGATCCGACTACCACGCTGATGACGGTGACGGTCAGGGATAAGGTTCTGCATGGACCTGCAGGTCAGATC
>JBGPAN010000314.1:0-5206 GCA_041480785.1 Bacteroidota bacterium
AATCCCAACTGCTCAACATCCAGGCTCTCAACATAGGCATCGATGAAGCGAACCGGATTCTCATCGCTGATATAGTCATCCACAACTTCAGGAAACAGTACAGTCTGATCGCGATTTATCCCTCGTTTATGATCTACTTGATATTCCTTCTTGTGTTCTCCTTCCATCCCACAAAAACCTCGCCAGAGTTTTCACACAATCTGTCTCCGTCGGAATGAAAGCGAAGGTGTCACTGGAGACCAGCAAGTTGTAGTACCATGCAGCGTGCATCTTCACTTTCTCGCTGTCATCGAACCGTACTGCCTGCTTCACGGCAAATGTTCCAACACACTGGCCGACCTTGCAGAGAGCATATGCCGAAGCAATCCGTGTCTTCTCGTCGGCGCTATTTCGAAGTTTCGCCATCAGCGGAATGACAGCTTTTTCGGCTTTGAGCTCTCCGAGCACATAGATCGCGCTGCGGGTCAAACCGGGATTCTTGGAATCGAGCGCGACCAGAAGATTGGCAACGGCCTGATCGAATTTCGCTGCACCGATTTCTTTACGCACGCCCTGTGCATTCGCGGTGAAGGCCCGCATCAAGAACGCCGCAACGAAGAACAACGCGAGAGCTTTCATGACATCCTCCTATTGAAAAGGGATTCTGAAGAAGTTTTGAAGTGGTGACTTGGAATTGGGCGAACAATCGAACTACACACTCGGGTGACAGTTACTCAACTTGCAGGCCAGAGAATTGGCTGAAGAATAGAACGTTTTTGGGCAGGAACAGCTCAATGATGTGCGTTTCCGCACAAGCGGAAGTTCGAACCCGAACGAAAGCAGGGCCTTTTTTCGACGGTGCAGCTGGCTTTTTGAGGGCAAAGCTGGGAAGAAATGGGTGAGTCGCTACCGGAGATTATATTTCTCGATGCGGCGGAGCAACGCATTGCGATGCACACCAAGCATTCGGGCTGCTTCGGCTGCATTGCCGTGGGATTGCTGCAGAGCCAGGTCTATCAGTTCTCGTTCGAGGTTTTCGACCAGATTCTCTTCACCCGATTTGGATTGGAGGAGCGATAGCAGGACTCCTCTTGCATCAGCAGAGCCAGGTGCAGCGGTCCCGATACCTACTTCGCGAACTGCAGACGCCGAGACGGAGTTGGATGAAGTAAATATGGAGACACGTTCCACGGTGTTACGAAGTTCACGCACATTCCCCTTCCATTCCAAGCTGGACAGGTATTGCAGTGCTTCGCCATCGAACGACTTCGCTCCGGACGAGAATTCCTTGAGGAAGGTTTGCGCGAGTTCGGCGATATCCTCCTCGCGCTCGCGAAGCGTCGGAAGCTGGATAGGAATAACGTTGAGGCGGTGATACAGATCATCACGGAATTGACTGGCTTTGATGGCTCCCTGAAGGTCAGTGTTGGAGGCGGAGACGACTCTCACGTCGACCTTGTGCTCTTCAGAGGAACCAACGCGGCAGAAGCTGCGGTCTTCAAGAACGCGGAGGAGCTTTGGCTGAAGTTCCAGCGGTAGCGCAGAGATTTCATCGAGAAACAGCGTGCCACCATCGGCGAGCTCGAACTTTCCTTTCATTGTTGCCGTTGCGCCGGTAAAGGAGCCCTTTTTGTGTCCAAAGAGCTCCGATTCAAACAGCGAGGCCGGAATGGCCGCACAATTCACCGCGATGAACGGCTTTTCCGCGCGGGGGCTGTGAACGTGAATTGCCCTGGCCGCCACTTCCTTCCCCGTCCCCGTCGCCCCGATGAGGAGAACGCTTGCATTCGATCGACCAGCAATCATGGTCTTGTTGCGGACTTCTTCCAACAAACGGCTTCCTCCAAGCAGCGTTCTTACGCCCCGCGCTTCCTGCAAAGAAGCTTTCAGTCGCTGGTTGTCGGCGAATATCGTCTCCTGGATTTTTGCGCGAAGAATGAACTGAGCTGCGAGCGGAGCGATCGCGGAAACGAGTCGCACCTGCTCTTCCGTGAAAACACTTCCTCCCCGGGAATTCACGAGGTGGATCATGCCAAAGGGTTTACCTTCATCAACCAGCGGCACGGCCATCGATGCCCCAAGCTGTTTGATATACTCGGACGGATTACGGAAGTTCAGTTCACGCAGCACGTCATCTGACAGAAAGGGCCGTTTATGGCTCTCCACCCACCCTGCGACGAGTGTGTTCACGATGTGGTCGATGCCGGCGCGTTCTTGGTGAACGTTCCGCACGACGGTTTGCGGAGATTCATGAGCCGCGGTACTGAACAGCAGGATTGCACCCCGCTCCGCCTTGCAGAGTTTCAGGCAACAATCGATTATGGCCTCGAGAATCTGATAGACGCCCACCATGGAACTCAGTGATTGGGCCGGACGATGAATGTCTTCGAGTTCTTCGACTCGGCGTTTGAGAGTTGCAACGTCGCTGTTCACTTTGATGTTCCCTGAGGATTCGAATTGAAACGGTGGCTATGATAGAACAACTATCTGCGTGACGGTACTCTGCCGCTGGTTCTGCAAATCCGACGTCGGCCGTTCCTTCGTTATTCCATGTTGAGAACTTTGACCATCGGATCCCAAGGAGGAAGAACCTCAGCGGCCGTTTGAAAGAGCGCAAGAATCGATGGCGAGAGATATCTCTTGTTCACGACAACCACCTGCACATAGCTGTCAAACCAGTCGTCGACCATGTAGAGATATCCCTTCTTGCCTGAGGCGTCGCCCCAAGAGTTCTCGACAAGCCATTTCTTCACTTTGCCTTTGTCGATGTCGATTCCCGTGAAGACCATGTTGTGCGTGGGGATGCTGGAGTACGTCTCAAACAACTCCTTTCGTGAGAGTATAAAATCCATGCCATAGAGCGATTCAAAATCATAGAGGCGAGGCGTCATCAACCCGGCTTCGGTGCTCGATTGCTGGCCGACATCGCAACCGAACCACACTGCATTGCTATCGAGCAGCGAAGCTTTGGCGACATCTTTCAGAGTTTCGAGCGGGCAATTGACAAAATACATGTTCGGTTGATCGCTGACGGTCTTGTCAAGATCAATTTCGTACTTCTTGTCGAACACAAGAGTCGGGATAGAATAGAGGGCATAGTAGTCGTCGAGCTGGTCACCAACGAATTCGCGATAAAACTGTTGGGGGGTGAAGGTTTTCTGGGCAGAAAGTTTCTTGTCCGAGGTTTCATACCGCCACTGGAATTCCTTCGGTGGCCGACCGAAATTGACTGCCAGGATCCTGTAGACATCCCTGAGCGCCTTCATTCTGATGGCTGCGATTCGTTCGGCGGAAGACTCGTGGCGGATTTTCGTCGCTTCCTGCTTTAGCTTCAGACCGAGGACGTAGTTTACATGACCCGAGTGTGATGAACTATACGTTTCCGGCATGACATCTTTCGGCACAACTCCGTACTTCTTTACAAGTTCGATGAACCCCAACCAGTTCTGGCCATCCTGAACGTTCTGTTTCATCAGATACTCGACCCTGCGATCGCTGTAAGGTTTGTCTTTCGTCTGTATGATCGCTTCCAGAAAGAGATTCGCCTTTTCGAGTTTCTCATAGAAGTAGAGGTAGTTCTGCGAGAGCTCAAGGACATCACTCTTCAACCGATTCGTGATGATGGGGCGAAGAATATTCAGTCCCGAAAACATCCAGCAACGGCCGGTCTGCTTCTGGTCAGTGATCTTTTGATCCTTCAAACGCAGCGAGAAATACTGATCGACACCAATGATCTTCTCCCAGTTCTGCGAGATCTTGTTACCATCAAACTGAGCGAGTGCATTCTGGGCGGTTCGCAGCTGATCGTTGGAAACGCACGAGCGTTCAAGGTCACTCAACGTTGCCGGCGTAATGCTGCCCGATTGTCGCGCGTAGAGGCCGTACAGCGCCGCCGCAAGCAGACTTACAACTATTGCAGTCCTCTTCATCACTTATCTCCTTCTACCATTCGTGTAGTGTGATTGATTGAACGTTCGTCTTGGTACTAATCACTTCTTCTCCCCACCAGCTATCCGAACAATGCGAAGGATCCGAACCGTCGGCACCAGCGCTTGCCCTTCTGCCGGAGACTTCTGAATTTGACGAACCACATCCATTCCTTGAATCACTCGACCGAAGGCTGCAAATCCTTGCCCATCCGGATTTCTTGTTCCTCCAAAGTCGAGTTCAAGCTGATCGCCGATGCAAATGAAAAAAGAGGAGGTGGCTGAGTTTGGTTCACTCCTCGCCATTGAAACGGCCCCATCGACATGCCGGATGCCCGTCACACTCGTTCGTTCAAGCACTATGGGATGAAAGCTGTTGTTTTCCTTCCACGGATGTACAACCGCCTGTATCACCTGAATCTTGACGGGATTCATCTCATTGTCCGGTCGGACTGTTCGCATGAAGCATCCGCCATTGAAAGACCCGCTATCGACATAGCGGAGGAAATTGGCGACTGTGACAGGCGCTTTGTCAGGATACAGTTCTGCAACGATGTTCCCGGCTTCCGTCTCGATGCGGACGGA
Source organism: Bacteroidota bacterium (assembly GCA_041480785.1). Taxonomy (GTDB): domain Bacteria; phylum Bacteroidota; class Ignavibacteria; order UBA10030; family UBA10030; genus UBA9647. The sequence continues at coordinate 4,491 of JBGPAN010000314.1, forward strand.
GACTGGCGACCCCTTTTCCTGCGCGAAGGTCGTAACCACTGCGATAGCAGTGAGGGCGAATGTCGCGCCGAGGAGTTTGCGAAGTGATGTATAACGAGCAGAGAATTTGTTCATCGTCGTGATGCCTGAGAGGTTGATCGTTCCTCCAAAGAAAGCGACCATTGGTCAAACTCATTCTTCACTCGGCGGTTTGTATTTACCGTATCTAAGAGTCACTGCCGACGATTGTTGGCGATATATTCACGAATCCTGGTGAGCGATCGATCATCGCGGATGATGTGTTCAAAGAAACCAGATTGCCATTTGAAACCATTAATACTATTTTGCGGCAAATGGTCGTCACCGCGGCCAGAATGTTCTGACGATAACGCCCAATGAACCCGTCTTTGGGGAAATCCGCGAATGGTATTTATCCGTAGGGATGTTCAATTGAACATCCCTACAGGGATTGTCCATTATTCGAATGATTCCATGGACATGATTGGGCATCACGACAAATTCATCAACCCCCACGTTCGAGAAATGTGCGGGCAATTCGTTCCAACAATCTCTCAACGTTTCGCCGATCGCATTCGCATTCATCCCCCCATTCACAATCTCCCAAAACAAATGCTCTCGCCCCTTCGCACAAATCGTCACAAAGTACTCGCCAGCTTGTGAATAGTCATACCCTTTGAGACGGATATGTTTCCGCTCTCGAATCATGGCTTCTTGAT